>DAOPQX010000099.1:0-10335 GCA_035348395.1 Vicinamibacterales bacterium
CAAGGTCAGCGGCGAGAACTCGGTGCCGATCTTGAAGCCCTCGTTGTCGGTCAGCATCATCGAGGCCATCGTCGCCAGTTCCTGTCCGCGCTGGTGCGTCACGATGGTGCTGATCACGGGGTACTGCAGCTCGGCCTCGTGGAGGTCGATGGCGACGTCTACCTTTTCGCGGCGGATCATCTCCATGAAAGCGAAAGCGGTCTTCTCGGTGAGGGTGCCGTTGGGCCGCCCCGGCCACGTGCGATTCAGGTTGCGGACATCCACGTAAGCCAGTTCCTGCCTGCTCGGGTAATGGATGAAGACCTCGGGGTCGGGCCACTGATCCAGCGGGTTCGTCCAGCGGTCGCCCATCCTGAACGTGCGGGGACCCGACGGGGTGCCAATCGTGAAGTCGGGCGGATAGGCCCCGCCCAGGCGGGTCATGGTGCTGGCGCTGCGGCTCGCCGACAGGACGACGATCATCCGGCCCTTCTCGACCGCACCGTTCTCGACCAGGAGCCAGGCCGCGAGGCGCCCGGCAGGCTCCTCGGCGTGCGAGCCCCCGAGGACGAGCATCGTCGCGCCCGGCTCGCGACCCTCCATGAAGTAGAGGTTGCAGTCGTTGACGGTGCCGCGGATCGCGGCGAAGTACTCTCCGAGCTTCTTCACCGACGTCACGCCCGGGCCCAGGACGACGGGCTCGGCGAGGTTGCGGCTGCGGCGGAAGCTGATGCCGGCCGTGACGAGCAGCGCGAGGCCGAGGGCGGCGACGACGATCTTCTGGGCGAGGAGCCGGGTGGTCATCGCGCCCTCACTTGAGCCGGAACAGGCGCAGGAGGAACGGCACCAGGACGATCACGTAGAGCACGTCCCGCTCCCAGCTCCGCGATTTGGCCAAATTGACGATCAGGAGCAGCGACACGAACGCGACCAGCGCGTAGTAGAGAAGGGTCACCATCACGTGAAATCCCGATTCCAGGCCATTCCGCACGGCCGCCGCGCGGCCGCCCCGATTACAGCCCCGTCAGGAACCCGAGCCTCTTGCTGTAGATCACCATCAGCGTCCCGAAGACGATGATCAGGATCGCCGGCACCAGGCAGGCGCGCAGGAACCGGCCGTAGGGGCCCTTGAAGCCGACCACCTCCACGGTGAGGCGCCCGATGATGGCGGTCGGCGGCAGCGCGTCGCCGAGCGGCCAGATCAGGCTCATCCCGGCCAGCGCGACGATCGGATCGAGGCCGCGCGCGTTGAACAGCAGCACGAGCGGGACGCCGATCACCGGCGCCGCGCCCCACATGAGCACCGCCTCCGACACGGGCAGCACCAGGAACAGCGTCGCGTACACAACCGCGATCGGCAGCGTCACCGCCGTCACCGCCAGCAGCCCCCGGGCGCCGGTCAGCGTCATGATCTGCACCAGGATGCCAACCACCGTAAGCGTCGCGAGGAGCGGCAGCAGCTGGTCGATCGTCTCGCGCGAGATCCGGAAGAACTCCAGGCGCACCGGCGACAGCAGGTACGAGGCGAGCGCCGCCGCGGCGAACATCATCGGCAGGCCGAGGATGGGCGTGCTGTGCGGAAACTGCCGGCCCGCCCACACGAGGCCGAAGAAGACGGCGAACGGCAGCAGCACCCGCAGCCAGCTCATGCCCGCCGGCGGAACTGGGAGCTCGGCGAGCGCCTTGATCGCGTCGGTCCGCTCCCCCTTCCACCCCAGGATGAAGCTCGTGAGGAGGCCGGCAACCAGGCACGGCAGCAGCAGGGGCCAGAAGAAACCGACGTAGGGCATGTTGACGCCGGCCGCCGTCATCATCGCCCAGAGGCTGACCGGCGGCGCCGCGGCACTCAAACCGGCGTTGACGAACACCAGCGCGGCGGCCCTGTGCTTCGGGATCCCCATGTAGTGCAGGACGACCGCCACCAGCGAGCCGGTCACCAGCACGGTGACGCTCCCCGCCCCGGTCAGGGCGCCGGGTACCAGCAGGAGGATGGTCAGCAGGACCAGCATGAGGGCGCGGCTGCGGTGGAACCGCTGGAGGATCGCCCGCACCACGAAGGCCACGCCCCCCGACTCCTTGAGGAGATTCATGAAGAGGGTGGCCGTCACGAAGATCAGGTTGATGTCGAGGTAGGTGGCGGCCCCCTCGGCGATGTGCCGCGCCGGCAGGCCGAACCCGCCCACCAACGCTCCCCCGATTGCCGCGGCGAGCATCCCCAGCTCGGTCGAGAGCCGGAAGAGCCGCGCGGCGACGTAAACGGCCAGCATCGTGGCGAGGACGATCCCCGCCTGCGTGAACATGCTCACCGGGCGGCTCCTACCTGCCGAACACGTTCTTCAGGACGTCCTGGATCTCGGTGTTCTTCTGGAAGAAGACGACCGGGATGTTGTGCTTCTTCGAAAGCGCCGTGAAGCGGCCGTCGTCGTCGCCGTCCTTCCTGACGATGAGGAAGCTCGACTTCGGGCAGACGGCGTCGATGGAGATCTCGTCGGAGTTGTCGCCCGGCGCGGCGTTCTTGGCCCGGCGCTCCATGCCCTCCACGTGCGCGCCGACGACGGTGATCCCCTTCTTCTTCGCCTCGTCGATCAGGGCGCCCACCCGCTTCACCTCGTCGTCGATCGACACGCCGGCGGCGCCCATGCCCTTCAGGCTGCTGCCAGTGACGACGATCAGGGTCTTGTAGGGCTTCGCACCAAGGTCCTTGGCGGCCGCGTCGGTCTTCAGGTCGTACGCGATCTGCAGGCGCTTCATGTACACGGTGAGCTTGATCGGCCCCGGGCTCTGCCCGCACGAGGTGACCAGGATTGGCGCCTCGGCCTTCTGGGCCTGGACCGGCGCCGCGGCGCCCAGCACCAGGGCGGCGCCCAGGCACGCGAGGACGGGCAGGCGTACGAAGAGGAACATGGGACACCTCACGGGATTGGTGTGTTCTCAGTTGCCGGTTGTCGGGTTTCAGTACTCGAGTCGTCAGGTGGGGGGCGACGGGGCAGGATATCACTAATTGAACGCCTTCAGCCGGGGCCACAGCTCGGAGAGGGGCGGGCTCAGGCCCCGCCCGATCCAGATCGGCGTGCCGTTCTCGTAGGGCATGCAGTCGGTGCACGTGAAGGTGGCGGCGTGCTCGAGCGATTGGAAGGCGGCACGCATCTCCCGCTCGTCGCCGCCGAAGACCACGACGATGTCGCCCGTGCAGCCGCGAGGGCCCCAGAGGTGGTAGCTGTTGTGGCCCGAGATGGCCGGCGGCAGCCCGAGCGCCGGCCCGAAGAGGTCGACCGCGCCGGCTTCGCCGTAGTTCTGCGCAAAGATGCAGGCCCGCTCGCGCTCGGCCGCGGGCAGGCGGTGGTAGACGGCGGCGATCGAGGCGGCCAGCTCGGGCCACCCGTGCTGGTCGGCGAAGTGCTGCGAAAGGCGGCCCATCTCGTGGCGCTCCTCCTGCGGGGCCTCGATGCCAAGCGCCGCCGAGTAAGCCACCAGGGCGTCCTCGGGCAGCAGCGCCTTTGCCAGCGGCGCCGCGACGAGCCCCAGCGCCACCAACACGATCAGCGCCGCCGCCCGCGCGGCCCGCGCGGCCGCCGACGGCCCGAGGCGCTCGAGCGCCACGGCGCCCGAGGCGAGAAGCACGGTGAAGGAGGGGACGAGGTAGTACGGCTTCGCGTTGATCGCCAGCATCACCGCCAGCACCGCCAGCCAGGCCCAGCCGAGCGCGCGGAACGGCTTGAAGGACGGCGCCGCCAGCAGCGCGGCAAGCCCGGCGATCCAGACCGGCACCGCCGGCAGCGTGTTGAGAGCCTGGGCGGCAAGGTAGCCGAGCGGCGAGAACGCGACGTTCTTGTTGGCGGTGGCGTTCCGGATGAACTCGAGCGTCGGCCACCCGTTCGCGGCCTGCCACAGCAGGTGCGGCAGGAAGATGAGCCCCGCGATCGCGCCGCCCGCCCAGAGCCAACGCCGGCGGAACACCTCCCTCGGCCCGGCGGCCAGCAGCCCCACCGCGATCCCGAAGCCGGCGAACAGGACGCTGATCTTGTTCTGCAGGCCAACGCCAGCCACGATCCCGAAGGCGAGCCAGAGCCGCTCGTCACGGGTTCGCAGGTAGCGGGCGGCAATCCACCAGAGGATCCCCCAGATCAGGATGTCGAACGCGTTCATCGAGAAGAAGCCGAACAGCGCGAGGAACGCGGGAACGAGCGCCGCCGACAGCTGCGCCGCAACCACGCCGAACGTCGCGCCGCCCATCTCCCCCGCGAGGCGCCCGGACACGTACACCGTGGCAGCGGCGGCGACGGCCGGCAGCAGCCGGATCGCGAAGAGGGATGATCCGATCGTGTTCATCACCAGCGCGGCGATGAGACCGACGAGGGGGGGGTGATCGACGTAGCCGAAGGCCAGGTGGCGCCCGTTGGCGAGGTAGTACAGCTCGTCGCGGAAGTAGCCGTACCCCTGGTGGCTGGCCAGGTGGAACAGCAGCGTCAGCGCTGGCACGAGCCACGCGACGAGCACGCCGGATCGCTTGTGCTCCATGAACCCCACCTATTCCCAGCCCTTAGCTCCAAGCCCCCAGCCCCTAGCTAGCCCCTAGCCCCTAGCCCCTAGCCCCTAGCCCCTAGCCCCTAGCCCCTAGCCCCTAACCGGTTAGCCCCTATTTCGTCACCGTTTCGAGCACCACCACGCGGTCGAGGTCGTCGGGCTTGGCGGGCGGCAGCGTCAGCGCAATCCCACCCTCCACCTCGGTCACACCCACCTTCTCACCGGTCGCCAGCAGCCGGGCGCCCGTCACGCGCGCCCCCCAGGACGGGATGGTCAGCGCGCGGTCGGGCCAGTCGAGAACGTGCACGTAGACCGTCGATCCGCGCTGGGTCGTGACGCCCCAGGTTCGCGGCGTGATGGGGCCGCCGCGGGTGCCGTAGATCGATTCGGCGTTGACCTTCAGCCACTTCCCCACCTCGCGCAGCCGCTCCACGGCCTCGGGCTGGATCGTCCCGTCGGGGCGCGGTCCCACGTTGAGCAGGAGGTTCGCGTCGGCGCCGGCGGCCCGTGCCAGGTACCCGATCAGCTCCCGCGTCGTCTTGAAGCTGCGGTCGGTGATGTTGAACCCCCACGAGCGGTTCATCGTCAGGCAGGTCTCGAGCGGAAGCTTCCCGATCTCCTTGGTGTTGAAGCCGGCGGTGTTCGCCCCTGGCAGGTCCTGCTCGAACACCTGGACGTCCTCGCCGGGCATCGGGGGCTGGTGGTGGTTGGGGACGATGAGGGCGGTGGGCTGGAGGTTATGGATGAGGGCGTAGGTCTTGTCGAGGCGCCACGGCGCCTGCGGCTTGTCCCACATGCCGTCGAACCAGATGCCCCCGAGCGGGCCGTAGTTGGTGAGCAACTCCTCGAGCTGCCGGTCCATGAAGTCGAGGTACGCGTTCCAGTCGCCCGAGTCGGGCCGCCCCGTGCCGTTCCCGGTGCGGCCGCGCGGGTAGTAGTCGGAGCGCCGCCAATCGAGCTGCGAGTAGTAGAAGAACAGCTTAATCCCCTCACGCCGGCACTCGTTGGCCAGCTCCTTGAGGGGGTCGCGCTTGAACGGAGTCCAGTCGACGATGTTGTAGTTCGAGGCCTTGCTCGCGAACATCGAGAAGCCGTCGTGGTGCCGCGACGTGATGGTGATGTAGCGGACGCCGGCAGCCTTGGCGAGAGCCACCCACTCGCGCGCGTCGAAGCGGATGGGGTTGAACGACGAGGCGAGGGCCTCATAGGCGGGCACCTGGATGTCGCGGTTGTTCATCACCCACTCGCCCTGCCCGAGCATGCTGTAGACACCCCAGTGGATGAACATGCCGAACCGGGCCTCGCGGAAGGCCTCGCGCGCCGCGAGCCGCTCGGCCGGAACCGCTTCCTGGCCCTGCACGAGAACCGGTGCCGACAACATCACCAGCGCCGCGAGAAGGAATGATCTGAGAGAGTCTCTGCTGCTCATGGTTGCCGCTGATTCTATTCCTGCACGGTTCAACCACAAAGGTCAGAAAGGACAGGTTCACCACAGAGGCACAGAGGACACAGAGGGCCGTCGTGCTGGAGGTGCAGAAGGTGCAGAAGGTGCCAAAGGTGCTGGTGCTGGGGGTGCCGAAGGTGCTGGTGCTGGGGGTGCCAAAGGTGCTGGTGCTGGGGGTGCCAAAGGTGCTGGTGCTGGGGGTGCCGAAGGTGCTGGTGCTGGGGGTGCCAAAGGTGCTGGTGCTGGGGTGCAGGCGCGGTCAGAGGCGGCCGCTGCGCATGATGCCGACGGCGAGCCACAGGCCGAGAATGCCCGCGGTCACGAAGCCGATGAGGCCGAGAGCCGGCAGGCCGAAGAGCAGGGCGCCGCCGCCCCCCTGCACGATGAGCGACGAGCCCACGATCAGGGCGGCGATGACGATCGCGAAGCCGAGGCGGTTGCTGGCGCGGTCCATCTCGCGCACGAACTGGTCGAGGTTGCGGTGCACGAACTGGATCTGCAGCCGGTCGTCCTTCGCCTTCGAAACGATCTCGAGGAGGTCGCCGGGCAGGTCCTGCAGGGCGAGCGCTGCCTCGCGCCCGACCTCGCCCAGGCGCGCCGCCACGCCGGCGGGCATCAGGCGGTCGCGCAGGATCTGCAGCACCACCGGCCTTGCCTCGTCGATCAGCTTGAAGGTGGGGTCGAGTTGACGTCCCACCCCTTCGATCGTGACGAAGGCGCGCACCAGCAGCATCAGGTCGGCAGGGGCCTGGATGCGGTAGCGCCGCATGATCGACAGCGCGTCCTGCAGCAGCGGCCCGATCTGCAGGTTGCGGAAGGTGATGCCGGAGTAGGTGTCAACCAGCTCGGTGACGTCGCGTCGCAGCTGGCCGGCGTCGATCGGCCGCAGCGGCCTGCCGATGCCGAGCAGCGCGTGCGTCAGGCGCTCGGCGTCCTCCTCGACGATCGCCCGCACCAGCGCCGCAACCGCGTCGCGCAGCCGGCGATCGAGGTGCCCGACGTTCCCGAGGTCGAGCATGCAGATCACGTTGCCGGGCAGGATGAACAGGTTTGCCGGGTGCGGGTCGGCGTGGAACAGGCCGTGCCGGAGCACCTGCTTCAGCATGACCGCTGCCCCGCGCCGCGCCACCAGTGCCGGGTCGAACCCCTCGCGCCCGACGATGTCGAGCGCCTTGACGCCGTCGATGAACTCGAGGGCGAGGACCGCGTTGGTGGTGTGCGTCCAGTACACGCCCGGGAAGCGGACGGTCTCGTCCCCCTCGAAGTTGCGCGCGAACCGCTCGAAGGTCCGCCCCTCGCGCGCCAGGTCGAGCTCGCGGCGGATCGACCGCGCGAACTCCGACACGAGGTTCGAGGGCTGCAGGAGGTCGGCGTCGGGGAGGTAGCGCTCGGCCAGCCGCGCCAGCTGCGCGAGGATCGCCAGGTCGCGCTCGATCGTCCCGTCGATCTCGGGGCGGCGGACCTTCACCGCCACGCGTTCGCCCCCGGGCAGGATGGCGCGGTGCACCTGGGCGATCGAGGCGGCCGCGATCGGCACCGGGTCGAATTCGCGGAACAGGCTGGCGACCGGCGCGCCGAGCTGCGCCTCGATGGCCGCTTCTGCAAGGCCGGGCGGCAGCGGTGGCACCGAGTCCTGCAGCAGCGACAGTTCGGCGATCAGCTCGGGCCCCAGAAGGTCGGCGCGCGTGCTCAACGCCTGGCCGAACTTGACGAAGGTGGGCCCCAGCGCCTCGAGGGCGCGGCGCAGCCGCAGCGCGCGGGTGGCCGGCAGCTCGTCGCGCCGGCTGCGGCGCACCCGGCCCACCGTACCGCTGCCGGGCAGCCGCAGGCGGGCCACCACGTCCTGGAAACCGTACCTCACCAGGACCGTCGTGATCTCTCGCAGGCGGCGGAGCTGCAGCGCCGGGGCGACGAGCCCTGGAGCCCTGGCCATCGGCGTCGGCGCGGGTCAGTTACCGGAGCGATCGACGTCAGGCGGCGGCGCCGGCTCGGCAGCCGCCTCGGCTTCCGCCGGCGCCATGCCAAGCCGCTGCTCGAGGTCGGCAATCCGCCCGCGAAGCGCCTCGACCTCGCTTCGGCGCACCAGCCCCATCGCTGACAGCGCCTTGGTGACGGCGGCGTCGATGTCCTGCTGCATGCGCCCCCGCTGCTCGCCGGCGCGCTTGGACCAGGTGGCGAAGACCTCTCGCGCGTCCTTCTCGCTCATCTCGCCGCGGGCGACGAGCTCGTTGAACACCGCCCGGGCCTTCTCCTCGGTCAGATCGAGGGTGCCAAGGCCCGCCAGCAACAGCTTGCGCAGCGCTTCCACCATGATGCCCTCCTGGGTAGGGGTACAGGGTACCACGGGGAAAGGCTCGGAAGAGGCTATACAATAGGCTCAAGGCTCAAGGCTCACGGCTCACGGAACACGGGCTGAGGGCTGACGGCTTTCTGAATCCCGAATCCTGAAGAGATGCCGATTTACGAATACAAGTGCCAGTCGTGCGGACACCAGTTCGAGCACATCACCCGCGGTGAGGTGAAGCCCTCCTGCCCCAAGTGCCAGGGAGGGCAGCTCGAGAAGATGCTGTCGGTCTTCGCCGTCGGGGCGGCCACCCCTTCGAGCGCGGCCGTCCCATCCGACAGCCCGTGCGCCCGCTGCGGCGTCCCCGGGGGGCCCGGAGCCTGCGGGATGGCCGGGATGCACTAGGCCCGAAGCTCACCTCTCGCCCACCGCCACAACGCGGCCGGAATCCCACTGAGGCGATCGACCTCGAGCGCGGCCGCCGCGTAGCGCGAGAAGGCGAGCGGCGCCGGCAGCCCGGCCCACGGTTCGTGCCACGGGCGCAGGCGGCGGAACGTATACACGTGCCAGAGGAAGAGGTCGAACGCCGAGGATGCGTTCGACCCGAGCGGAAGCCTCCGCTCGCGCCGCTCCCAGCGCTCGGCAGCCGCGGCCAGCGAATCGAGGAACCCGCAGGGCACCGGCGCCCCGAAGCGCGCGCGCAAGTAGCCAAGTGCGTGCGCGACCCGAAGCCGCATCGCGGCGCCTCCCGCCAGCTCGCCCAGGCGCTCCCAGTCGATGGGCGTCCTCAGCACGGTCAGCGCGTCGGCCACCCAGCGCGGACGCGAGTCCCAGTCGCGCTGCAGCGCGTGGGCGCACACCTGGAAGAGCTGCTCGGCCGGGCCCGGCACCCTGGCGGAACGCCGGCCGAGCGCGACCCGTTCGCACCCTTCCCAGAAGCGGCGCGTGACGTGCGGCGCGAAACAGCGGGCCACGGGCCGCCAGTGCAAGTCGACGCTCGTCCCCTCGGGGCCGGCGAACGGCCACGCGTGGCGGACGTGCGCACGCCGCCGGATGCCCGCCGGGGACACGCCGCGCCACGGCGTGAAGCCTGCCGCGGCCAGTACCGTGGCGGCCGGCTCGAGCGTGGCTTCCGGCACCAGCACGTCGAGGTCGTGCATGTTGCGCAACCCGGGATCGCGGTAGTGGCGCAGCAGCAGGGCCCCGCCCTTGATCAGCATGAAGGGAATGGCTTCCCGATCGAAGGCTTCGAAGACCGCCTCGAGGGACAGGAGCCGTTCCCGGTTCTGCCGCCACGCCGTCAGGTAGGGCGCAAGCCCCTCCGGCGGCCTGCCGGTTTCGGCAGGCGGCCACCGCCGATCGACGAGCGGCCACAGGGCGGCCAGATCGGGCGTTGTCGAGGGCCGGGACAGCCGCAGGTAGGCTTGCCGCGCATCGGGTTCGGGGCCGAAGGCGGCCAGCAGGAGGTCCTCCTGCCCTGGCGTCGGCCAGGGCCCGCTCACCCGCGCACCGCCACGAGCAGGTCGGCGATGCGCGAGGCGGCCTCGCCGGCCTCCCCGCGCGTTCCCCGGTAGCACGCGGCACCCGCCACCGCCCGGGCGAAGCCGGCAACCAGGTCTTCCCGCTCAGCCATCGCCTGAGGCGTGTTCCTGAGCAACTCGAGCAGCATGGCTCCTTGCGGGATGCGCTCGACCGCCCAGCCGCGGTCAGGCTCGAACGACAGCGCCAGGACGAGGGCCACGCGAACCGGCCCGTCTGGCGGAAGGCCGTTGCACTCGCTCGCAAGGAGTGGCCTTGCCGTCGGGCGGCCGTCGCGCAGCATCAGCGCACGCGGGTAGGGACAGAGGAGGCCGTGAGGGTCGATGAGCGCGTACTCGTCGGAGTAGTAGCGGAACCCTCGCTGCAGGAGCGCCCGCGTGAGGGTGGACTTCCCCGCGTGGCTCCGTCCGGGGACCAGCACGGCCGCGCCGTCGAGCGCCGCCGCGCCCGCGTGCACGACGAGGTGAGACGTGCGCGCGGCGAACCGGCCATCGAGCCACGACGTCAGCGGCGCGACCGCCTCCTCGACGCTGGCCGCCACACCCACTTCCCGGCCCTCGGCCAG
>DAOPQX010000100.1:0-10209 GCA_035348395.1 Vicinamibacterales bacterium
GATCTCGCGGGGGTCGCAGCCGTGGCTCTCGGGCCAACGAGCCCGGAGTGGCTGCGCGAGTCGTCTGACCGCTACAAGCTCGAGCTGGAGCGCGCCGAGCGGCTCTTCGCGGCGCGCCGCTACCAGCCGGCCCGCGAGGCGTTCGAACTGCTGCGCCAGGTGGCCCGCGGTGGCGACGCCGAGCTCACCGCGATGCGCGTGGCCGAGTGCGACCACTACCTGGGGCGGTATCAGCAGGCGCGCGACGGCCTTGCTCCCTTCCTCGACAAGGCGTCGCGGAAGGCCGAGGCGCGCTTCTTCTACCTCACCGCCACCCGCGGCCTGAAGCGCTACGACGAGTACGTCCGGCTCGCGCGCGAGCTGGTCCGCGACTTCCCGGACAGCTCGTGGGCGCACGAGACGCTCAACAACCTCGGGACCCACCACATCCTCCAGGACGAGGACGAGGAGGCGGCTCGCGTCTTCGCCGAGCTGTACAAGGCCTCCCCGAAGGGACGCCACGCGCCGCGCGCCGCGTGGAAGGCCGGGTGGTGGGCGTACAAGAACGGCCGCTACGACGAGGCGGCGCACTTCTTCGAGGACGCGGCCGCCGGCTTCCCCCGCTCCGACTACCGTCCGTCGTACCTCTACTGGGCGGCCCGGGCGCGCGAGCAGGCGGGCGACCGTGCCGGCGCGGCCAGCGTCTACCGCATCGTTCACGCCGACTACCAGCAGTCGTACTACGGCCGCCTGACCGGCACCCGGCTCTCGAAGCTGGGCGTGCCGCTCGAGGCCGACTCCGAGGCGACGGCGAAGCCTGGCACGCGCGGCGCGCCGAAGGCGGCCGCCGTCGTGACGGCGGCCGGCGAGGAAGAGGGCGCGACGGCGGCCGGCGACGCGGTTGCGGCCGCGGCCGGCGCCAATCTGCCGCCGCCGCCCAATGCCGCGCTGATCCGCCTGCTGATTGGGCTCGAGCTGTACGACCTGGCGCGCGAAGAGGTGCTCTACGCGCAGCGGACGACGGGCAACCTGCCGCTGCTCGACGCCACCCTGGCCTGGACGTACCACAAGGAGAACGACCTGCGGCGCGGGATCATCCACATGAAGCGGGCGTACCCGCAGTTCCTCTCGGCGCACGGCACGACGCTGCCCGACGACCTGCTCCGCGTCATCTACCCGATGGACTACTGGCCGCTGATCAGCAAGTACTCGAAGCAGCACGGCCTCGACCCGTTCCTCGTGGCGGCGCTGATCAACCAGGAGTCGTCTTTCCAGGCGGATGCGAGGTCGCGGGCGAACGCGATCGGCCTGATGCAGGTCCTCCCCTCGACGGGCCGGCGTCTCGCCCGGCAGCAGCGGCTGCGCTTTACCACGGCATCTCTGACGCGGCCCGAGTACAACATCCGGCTCGGCACCGCGTTCTTCGCCGACCTGTCGCGCCGGCTCGGTGGCGTGCACCTGGCGCTCGCCAGCTACAACGCCGGCGCACACCGCGTGGCAACCTGGCAGGCGGAGCGGCCGGGGCTCGAGCGGGACGAGTTCATCGACGACATCCCGTTCCCCGAGACCCAGACGTACGTGAAGAAGATCCTCGGCTCGGCAGACGACTACCGGGCGCTCTACAAGAGCCTCGCCGCGGGCACGGCTCCCGGCGCCAGGCCTTCCGCCAGCGCGACGAAGCCCGGGGACGCGGCGAAGGCGTCCGCGAAGAAGCCGGCCGCGAAGGCTCCCCCGAAGAAGGCGCCCGCGAAACCGGCCACACGGAAGAAGAAGTAGCGGTCTGGTGTAGCATCTCCCAGACGCGGGAGGCGCGACACTGCAGGCACGCACACCATCTGGGACGGGCGCGGACGGTGCGAGACTGGCGGCGCGAGGGCGGACAACCCTCGAAGCCGTCACCGTTTCTGCGATCGTGGGCCTTTCGGCCTGGGTCTCGCTCGGCACGCTCACCGTGACCGGGGCGGGTCCGGGTGCTGGCCGCGTCGCGCTGCTGCCTCCCTGGTGGGTCCTCATCACGGCGGCGGCGGCCGCGCTCGCCATCCTGCTGCCGCTGGCCCGCCGCGGCGTGCCGGCCTGGCCCCTTGCCACCCTCGCGATCATCCTCGTGCCCTGGCTGCCGCTGCCGCCCGCGGGGGCCTTGCTGATGTGGGCGGGGCCGCTCACAGCCTGGGTGTGGGTGGCCGCGCTGGCCGCGTGGGCCTGCAGGTGGGCGGCAGCCCCGGCGGCGCCGCGGTCGCAGGTGCTCGCCTTCGTGCTCGCGCTCGCGCTCTTCGGCGGCGCGGCGTGGCAGTTGCGCGAGGCCCGCCCCGGCGGCGACGAGCCGCACTACCTGGTCATCGTCCAAAGCCTCTTGAAGGACGGCGACCTCCGCATCGAGAACAACCACGAACGCCGCGACTACGCCGAGTACTTCGGGGGCGTGATCGGGCCGCATTTCCTGAAGCGCGGCACGGATGGACAGATCTATTCCGTTCACGCCCCGGGACTGCCCGTCGTCGTAGCGCCGGCGTTCGCGCTGGGCGGCTACCAGGCGGTCGTCGCGCTGCTGGTGGTGGTGGCCGCGCTCGGGATGCTGCTGACGTGGCGAGTCACGTGGCTGCTCACCGGAGACGCCGGCGCGGCGTGGTTCGCGTGGGGCACGTCGCTGGGAGCGCCGTTCTTCTTCCACTCGTACGCGGTGTACCCCGACGCTCTCGGTGCGGTGCTGGTGGCGACCGGCATCCTCGCGCTCGTGCGCCTCGAGACGCGACGCCCGCTGCCGCCGTGGCGATGGGTGCTGCACGGCGCGGCGCTCGCCCTCCTTCCTTGGCTTCACACGCGCTTCGCGGTGGCGGCGGCGGTGCTCGGGGCCTCAATCGCCCTGCGGCTCGCCGCAGGCGTGAGGTTCCCTGGCCAGCGTAGCCGGGTGCACGGAGACGCCGCAGCCGGCGAAGGCCTTGGTGGCCGCACGCTGTTCGCTTTCCTCGTCATCCCCGCGATCAGCGCGGTCGCCTGGTTCGGGTTCTTCCGGATCATCTGGGGAACGTTCAGCCCGACGGCGCCGTACGGCACCTACACACAGACCGCGGCGTCGAACATCCTGCGGGGGTTGCCGGGTCTCCTGCTCGATCAGCAGTTCGGGATCCTGCCGAACGCGCCAGCCTGCCTCTGTGCGCTGGCCGGGTTCTGGCCACTGGCGAGGCGGCGTCCGCGCCTGGCGGTCGAGCTGTCGCTGCTGGTGGCGGCCTACCTGGCCGCGGTCTCGTCGTATCACATGTGGTGGGGCGGCTGGAGCGCGCCGGCCCGCTTCGCGGTGCCCGTCATGCTCGCGCTCGCCGTGACGGCCGGCGCCTACTGGGCGGCGGCCCGGCGCGCCGGCCGGGCCGCGGGCGCCGCGCTGCTCGGCCTCACCCTGCTGATCACAGGAACGATGACGTTTGGGGGCGGGCGATCGATCTTCAACTCCCGCGACGGGTTCGCGCGATGGCTCGATCGCGCCGGCCCGAACGTCGATCTCCCGCGCGCGCTGCCCAGCTTCTTCCGCGACGGCCGGGCGCTGGCGTTCGGCCAGGCGGCCGCCTGGCTGCTGGCCTTCGTGCTGGCCCTCCTGGTGCTGCGCCTCGTCGTGCGGGCGGCGGAGCGGCGGCCGGGGGCGAACGTGCGCCTGCGCCTCGCGACTGCCGTGCCGGCGCTCGCGGCGCTGGCTCTCGGAGGGGCAACAACGGTGGGGTGGCGCCTTGGCGGCGCCAATGGGGTGGCGCCGCTCGCTGGGCAGCTGGCGCTGCTGCAGGCGTACGACCCGGAGCGGCTCCCGATACGCATCGGGGCTCCTGCCAGGCTCGCGCTGAAGCAACCTGAGGGACGGCCGGCTGCGGAAGGGGTGCTGCTGGCGCTTGGGCCGCTGCCGGCTGGCACGTACCGGCTGGAACCGGCATCGCTGCCGGCGGCGCGCGGAACCACGACGGTTCGTCTCGGCCGCGACGAGCGCCCGCTGGCCACGTGGGATCTAGACGGACGAGCGGAGAGAACGCTCGAGCTGCCGGCAGGCGCGGCGTTCCTCGCGATCGAGGGAGACGAGGACGCGCGCGCGACCGCGCCCGGCATCGCACTGCGGCCCGTGACGCTGATTCCGCCCGGCCTCAGGGCGTCACCAGGCTTCGCGCGCCACGCGGCCGCCTATGGGCCGGTCATCGTCTACGCGTTCGACGGCCGGGCCTGGCTCGAGGAGCCGGGGCTCTGGGTGCGGGGCGGGGTGGAGGTTCCCCTGGTCTTCGCGAAGGGCGGCGCGCGCCGTCTCGAGGTGCTGCTGCGGAACGGGCCGCTGCCGAACAAGGTGGAGGTTGACGGCGGGACGTGGCGGCTCGACCTGCAGCTGGCGCCGCGGGAAACGCGCGCCATCGAGGTTCCTCTGTGGGGAACGCCGGCCGCCGCGCTCGTGCGGGTGAAGGCGGAGCGCGGCTTCAGGCCGTCGGAGACGGCGCCCGGAAACAGGGACGAGCGGTACCTCGGAGTGTGGATGGAAGTGCCGCGCCCCTAGAACGCCCCTAGAACCGCGCCACCCCCATGAAGTAGAGACCCTTCAACTTGAAGTCGCCGTTGTCCGATTTGACCTTGTACATCACGTCGATTGAGCGGTAGCCGGCCTGCACCCCGAAGTTGTTGGTCAGGTTCAGCGTGCCGTAGATGTCGAAGTCGAGGTACTTCCCGTCGTACCGGTCTTTCTCGTCGGACACGCTTGCCGGCAGCTTGAACCCGGTGAACTCCGCGGTGAGCGAGACGTTGCCGAGCGGGTAGATCCGGCCGATGAGGCCCAGCGCCGGAATGGGCGCCCGCGCCCGCGTGTACTCCGGGTCGGGAAGCACCGGGCTCTCCAGGTTCACCTCGACGTCGGTGTATTTCGCGTCGACCACGAACCCGAGGAACCCGCGGTCGCGGTAGAGGAAGTCGTACTCGTAGGAGAAGCGGTACGCCTTCCAGTCGAGCGACGAGTTCACCGGGACGCCGACGTTGTACTTGATCCCGTTGAAGACAATCGCGCGCTCGAGCCGGGGCTGCTCGGCCTCGAAGAGAATCGGGATGTACTGGAAGCGCAGCTTGTGCTTCTTCCCGGGGCGGAGCACCACGCGGAACTCCTTGAAGCGCGTCTTCTCCATGCCCAGGTCGTTGACGCCGTCGATCTCCGTCCCCACGATCCCCAGCGACTCGCTCGACACCAGGATCGTCGGCGTCGGGTTCCAGAGGCCGAAGGAGGCCTCGACATGGTACCGCTCGCCCGTGGCGGGCTGGCTCGTCGGGTACTGCTTGTACTGGGCGCTGGCGGTCGAGGCGCCCACCGCGAGGGCCGCGGTCAGGCACGCTGCGAGGCGGATCGTGTTTCTCATGCTCATCCCCAAGCAGGCCGCCGGCGGCCTGTTCGAATCCCGTGCTACGGCCCGGCGCACGGTCAGCTGAAGTGAGCGCCGGGATTAGGCAGTTCCCTGCATCGTGTTATCGGCGGGAGCGGCGCTTCCTGCAGGGGCCATCCACCGGCGCACCGAGGCCACCACGATCACCACCACGCAGGCCATCATGACGACCGTCATGATGCTGTTGAGGTAGCCCTGCACGTGCAGCGCAGGGTCGGGGCCGACCGCCATCGGCCAGAAGTTGTCGCGTACGCTCAGGAACCCGGCCGAGAGGGTAGTGGTCGCCAGGAAGACCAGCGGGACGACGGTCACCCAGGCGTAGCGGGCACGGCCGAGGTTGACCAGGATCGTCGTCCCGATGAGCAGCGCAATGACCGCGAGCAGCTGGTTGCTGATCCCGAACATGGGCCAGATCGTGCCGATGCTCCCCGTCCAGATGAAGTAGGCCCAGGCCACCACCACCGCGCCGGTCGAGATCACCGTGCCGGGCATCCAGTCGGTGCGGGCAAACGGCGGGTAGAACCGGCCGAAGAACTCCTGCACGAGGAAGCGCGCCACCCTGGTTCCGGCGTCGATCGTTGTCAGGATGAACAGGGCCTCGAACATGATGGCGAAGTGGTACCAGTAGTCCATCAGGCCCTTCATCCCGGGCAGCGCGCTGAAGATCTGCGCCATGCCCACCGCCAGCGACACGGCGCCGCCGGTTCTCCCGGCCACCGTCTCGCCGACCGCCGCCTCGAGCGCCTCGAGGTTGACCGGCGGGATGCCGAGAGTGGCGAAGGCCGCCGCGGGCACGTTGATGGCGAAGTAGTCGCCGGGGTGGAGTGCCGTGGCGGCGATGAGCGCGACGATCCCGACCAGCCCCTCGATCAGCATCGCGCCGTAGCCGATCGGCCGGATGTCAGACTCCTTGTCGATCATCTTCGGGGTCGTGCCCGACCCGACCAGGCCGTGGAAGCCCGAGATCGCCCCGCAGGCAATCGTGATGAAGACGAAGGGGAAGAGCGCGCCCTTGATGATCGGCCCGCCGCCGGCGGCGAAGCTCGTGACGGCCGGCATGTGCAGCTCGGGGTTCACGATGATCACGCCGGCGACCAGCAGGAGGATGGTGCCGATCTTCATGAACGCGCTGAGGTAATCGCGCGGCGCGAGCAGCATCCACACCGGCAGCACCGAGGCCAGGAACCCGTAGGCCGCCATCGCGATCACCAGCTGCTGGTGCGTGAGCGTGAAGTACTGGCCGAACGCCGTCGCGGCCAGCGGCTTCCCGAAGACGACGGCCGCCAGCAGGCCGATCACCCCGATGACGGTCGCCTCGGCGATCTTCCCGCGGCGGAACCGGTACATGTAGAAGCCCATGAACAGGGCCAGCGGGATCGTCGCGCCGATCGTGAAGGTGCCCCACGGGCTCTGGCTGAGAGCGTTGACGACCACGAGGCCGAGGCCGGCCAGGGCGATGACGACGATGAAGAGGATGGCGAGGCCGGTGGTCAGCCCGGCCACCGGGCCAATCTCGATCCGGGCGATCTCGGCGAGCGAGCGGCCGCCGCGGCGGGTCGAGGCCCACAGGATGATGAGGTCGTGCACGGCGCCGGCAAGCACGACGCCGGCAACCAGCCACAGCAGGCCCGGGGCGTAGCCGAACTGCGCGGCCAGCACGGGGCCGACCAGCGGGCCGGCGCCGGTGATGGCGGCGAAGTGGTGGCCGAAGAGCACCCAGCGCGAGGTGGGGTAGTAGTTGTGACCGTCGTACTGGGTGTGGGCCGGCGTGCGGCGCGTGTCGTCCAGCACCAGGAGGCGCGCGGTGATGAAGGCGCTGTAGTAGCGGTAGGCGATGACGAGGATGCACAGGATCGGAACCAGGAGGTAGAGCGCGTGCATCGGCAGATGATACTTGATACCTTGACAGGATGCGTCCCGCCCGGCGGCTGCTGCCGTACCTGCTCGCCTACAGGCGCCCCCTGGCGCTGGGGCTCGCCAGCGTCGTCGCCACCACGGCCGTTTCGCTGGTCTCGCCCTGGGTGCTCAAGTACGCCATCGACGACCTGACGGCCGGGGTGACGCGTGGGAAGCTCGCCTCGTACGCGGCGCTGCTGCTGGGTCTCGGCGTTCTCAGCGGCGCCTTCCGCTTCCTGATGAGGCGCCTCATCGTCGGCGTCTCACGACACATCGAGTACGACCTGCGGAACCAGTTCTTCGCCACCCTGCAGCGGCAGCCGGCCGCTTACTTCCAGTCGAGGCGGACGGGCGACCTGATGTCGCGCGCCACGAGCGACCTGAACGCCGTGCGGACAGTGGTCGGCCCCGCCATCATGTACACGACCAACACCGCGATCCTCTTCGTGGTGGCGATCGCCCTGATGGCGTCCATCGACTGGCGCCTGACGCTGATGGCGCTGGTGCCGCTGCCGGCCGTCTCGGTGGCCGTCCGCTTCTTCGGCCAGGCCATCCACCACCGCTTCGAGCGCATCCAGGCGCAGCTCTCCGACCTGAGCGCGGTGGTGCAGGAGACGCTCGCCGGCGTCCGCGTCGTCCGGGCCTACCGGCAGGAACAGGCCGAGATCGAGCGCTTCGCCCGCTCGAACCGGGAGTACCTCGAGCGGAACCGGATCCTGATCCGCCTCCAGAGCCTGTTCTTCCCCAGCCTGTCGCTGCTGCTCGGCCTCGGCACGCTGCTCATCCTCTGGCTCGGCGGGCGCGCGGCGGTGGCGGGGCGGATCACCATCGGCGAGTTCGTCGCCTTCAATGCCTATCTGGCGATGCTGGCGTGGCCGATGATCGCCTTCGGCTGGGTCACCAACATGGTGCAGCGGGGGTTGGCCTCGTGGGAGCGCCTGCTGGAGGTGCTCGACGCCGAGCCGTCCATCGCCGAACCGCCACCCGGCCGGCTGGTGCGCCTGCCGGAGATCCGCGGCGAGATCGAGTTCAGGGAGCTGAGTTTCGCATTCGGCGAGCAGGTGGTGCTGCGCGACGTCTCGGTCCGCATCGAGGCGGGTCAGACGCTCGCGCTCGTCGGGGCCACCGGGTCGGGCAAGTCGGCGCTCATCAGCCTGCTGCCGAGGCTGTACGACCCGC
This sequence comes from Vicinamibacterales bacterium, assembly GCA_035348395.1. Classification (GTDB taxonomy): domain Bacteria; phylum Acidobacteriota; class Vicinamibacteria; order Vicinamibacterales; family Fen-181; genus JARKSS01. The sequence continues at coordinate 8,439 of DAOPQX010000100.1, forward strand.
CGGCGGGTACGGTCTTCCTCGACGGGGTGGACGTGCGCAACCTTTCGCTCGCCCAGTTGCGGGCCGCAATCGGCTTCGTCTCGCAGGAGCCGTTCCTCTTCTCCGACACGCTCGCCAACAACATCGCCTTCGGCAGCGAGCGGCCAGCGGCCGAGCAGATGGACCGGGTCGAGTGGGCGGCCGGGATCGCTCAGCTCGACAAGGACGTCGCCGGCTTTCCGAAGGGCTACAACACGATGGTGGGGGAGCGTGGGATCACGCTGTCGGGCGGGCAGAAGCAGCGCACGGCGCTGGCGCGCGCGCTGGTGGCCGACCCGAAGGTGCTGATCCTGGACGACTCCCTGTCGGCGGTGGACACCGACACGGAGGAGCGGATCCTGTCGGGGCTGCGCGGCGTGATGCGCGAGCGCACCTCCATCATCGTCTCGCACCGGGTGTCCACGGTGCGCGAGGCCGACCTGATCCTGGTGCTCGAGGGCGGGCGCGTGGTGGAGCGGGGCACGCACGACGAGCTCGTGCGCCTCGACGGGTTCTACGCCGGGCTCTACCGGAAGCAGCTGCTGGAGGAGGAGCTGGCGGCGTCTTGATTCCCGAATCCTGAATCCTGAATCCTGATCCCCGATCCCTGATCCCCGATCCCCGATGGCGCACGAAGAAGAGGTTCTCGGCAAGGCGTACGACGCGCGGCTGATGCGGCGGCTGCTGGGGTACATGCGCCCCTACGCAGGCCACGTGGCCGTGGCCTTCGCCGCGATCGTCGGCGCATCGCTGCTGCAGCTGGCGCAGCCCTACCTCGTGAAGGTGGCGATCGACCGGTACATCGCCCAGGGAAATGCCGCGGGCCTCGACCTGATTGCGGGGGCCTTCCTGGCGATCCTGCTGGCGGCCTTCGGCCTCGAGTTCCTCCAGACCTACGTCCTGCAGCTGGTCGGCCAGCGCATCATGTACGACCTTCGGGTGCAGGTGCACCGGCACCTGCAGGCGCTCGACCTGTCGTTCTACGACCGGAACCCGGTCGGGCGGCTGATGACGAGGGTGACGACCGACGTCGACGTGCTCAACGACCTGTTCGCCTCGGGCGTCATCACGGTCTTCGGGGACGTGGTGACGCTGACCGGCATCATGGTCGTGCTGCTGGTGATGGACTGGAGGCTGGCGCTGGCGGCCTTCTCGGTGCTGCCGCTGATTGTCCTGGTCACCCAGTGGTTCCGGCGCCACGTCCGCGAGTCGTACCGGACGGTGCGTGTGCTGATCGCCCGGATCAACGCCTTCCTGCAGGAGAACCTGGGCGGGATGGCCACGGTGCAGCTGTACCGCCGCGAGGCCGCGCAGTTCCGGAAGTTCGACGAGATCGACGGCGCACACCGCGACGCGAACCTCGACTCCATCTTCTACTACGCCGTGTTCTACCCGGCGATCGAGGTGATCGGCGCGCTCGCGGTGGCGCTGATCATCTGGTACGGCGGCGGGCTCGTGCTGGCCGGGGCGCTGACGCTGGGGTCGCTCGTCGCCTTCATCCAGTACTCGCAGCGGTTCTTCCGGCCGATCAGCGACATCTCCGAGAAGTTCAACCTCCTGCAGGCGGCGATGGCCTCGTCGGAGCGGATCTTCAGACTGCTCGACACCCCCCCCGCGATCGTTTCGCCCGCGCGCCCCGCGGCGCGGGCCGTGACCCGGGGAAAGATCGAGTTCCGGGACGTGGGCTTCGCCTATCACCCGGGGGAGCCGGTGCTCCGGGGGGTCTCCTTCGTCGTCGAGCCGGGCGAACAGG
>DAOPQX010000101.1:0-10173 GCA_035348395.1 Vicinamibacterales bacterium
CGAGCTCGAGGCCTGGCTGGAAGGCTGGGGCCGCGGGTTGAGCGAGATGAACTACGTGCGCACGGGCGCCCGCACCGAGAACATGCTCGACGTCCACATCGTCACCGACACCGACGTCGCGCGACAGGACGGGGCCGCCGCGAAGATCAACGCGGTGCGCGACCCCGCGCGCCCGCTACGCGTCGGCACCGCGAGCTGACCACGAAGGCCAGACGAGACCACGAAGGACCAAGACCACAAAGGGATCAACCACAAAGGGCACTCCGGTCCTTCGTGGTTACGGTCGCAGCACCTTGTGCAGTCGCACGGTGCTTCGCGGCAGGTCGAGCGCCACCCGGTACTTCCCCAGGAACTTGTGCCCCACGATGCCGCCGATGTCGTAGCCGAGCAGGGCGCTCGGCATCTTCAGGTTCAGGACCACCACCGGCGTGTTGCGGTACACGATCTCGCTGAAATCCAGGTTCACCCCGGGCAGCAGGTACGCGTCGGGGTCCCACCCCGACGCGCCGTGCACCCGCAGGCGGATCCGGTGGCGTTCGATCGGCCGGAACATCCCGCGCGCCGTCGTCGTGTTGAGCGAGATCACCTCTCCGCCCGTGTCCACGATGAAGCTCCGCGGCCGGCCGTTCACCTCGCCGCGCACCGTCGCCAGGCGATGCATCCGCAGCGGCAGCTCGAAGTCGGGGACCTCCTCGGGGAGCGACTCGCTCATCACCAGCTTGCGGGTGCCGTAGTCGATCACCGCCGACAGGCCGACCGCCAGCGGCGAGAAGCTCTCCACGTCGTCGGTCGGGGTGTCGGGCAGCACCGGGCTCTTGATCAGCACCGGGACGTTGCGCAGCTTCAACGTTCCCACCTCGAAGCTGTCGAGCCGCCCGAGCTGGAGGCCCCGCAGGCCGAACTGCCCCACCCCGGCGCTGATCGTGTAGCTGACGGGCTTCACGCCCAGCCGGCGCGCGACCCTCACCGACAGCACCGCCTGCTCCGAGCCCGTGTCGACGGCGAAGTCGAGGCGCGAGCCGTTCGCTTTCGCCTGGACAATGACCTTGTCGTCCACCAGCCGGAACGGCACCGCGTGCACCTGGCCCGGCTCCGATACGTGCTGGTAGGGCGTCCGGTTCCCGAACGACCGCAGGAAGTGCACCTGGCCCATCGTCCAGTGCGCGCGGCCCGCCCGTTCGCGCGGCGACAGCGACTCCACGAAGCGCGTGTACGCCTCGGCCGCCCCCCGGTAGTCGCGCCGGCGCTCGAGGATCTGCCCGAGGGCGTGCCAGCCCTCCGTGGACGCAGCGGTCTCGATTGACGCCTCGGCCGCCCGCTGCGCCTCGTCGAGGAGGCTGCGCGAAGCCAGCGCCTTCGCAAGGCCGGCGAGCGACGGCCCGTGGCCCGGCTCAATCTCCTGCACGTCACGGTAGGCCGCCTCGGCCTCGTCGAACAGCCCCGACGCCCAGAGGGCATCGCCCGACAGCGTCAGCGCCGTCGGGTCGGCTGGCCTCGCCGAACGCAGGGCCGCCGCGTGCGTGGCCGCGACGCCGAACTCGCCAATCCGCAGCGCGCCCCGGATCGCTCCCTCCCGGGCGCGCTCGCGAAGCTCGGCGTCCTCCACGAGCGAGGCCTGCAGGTACACTCGCATCGCGGCGCGGTACTCGGCCTGGCTGAACAGGACGTCGGCCACGCCCAGTTGCGCGGCCGCGATGGAAGAGGTAGGGCGTTCCCGCGCCGCCAGCGTCAGCGAGAGGCCGGCGACGGCGAGCCCGAGGACGAGGCCGGAACGAAGTCGATGGGACATGTGCCGCTCCGTGCTGCCGGGCGTCGGAGACGCAACCGGGGGGGCCATCCTGACGGGAGTCCAGTCCCTGCCCGTGCCTCCCTACCGGGTGTACGCCTGGATGGGGAGGCCGTCGTACATCTCGTCGATGCGAAGAACCTGCCTGTCGCGGCCGTAGGTCGCCAACTCGTAATCCTCGCTCATCACCAGCGCCTTGATCGGCTTGGTCGGGCACACCTCCGCGCACAGCCCGCAAAAGCTGCACCGCGAGAGGTTGAAGTCGAAGTAGTCGAGCGCCTTCAGCTTCTGCCCCGGCTCGCGGTGGCCGCCGAGCTCGATCAGGTCGTCCGGGCACGCCTTGGCGCACTGGTCGCAGACGATGCAGGTCTGCGCGCCGGTGCCTGGCTCGACCTGCAGGCGCAGGACGCCCCGGAAGCGCGGCGCCGTCGGCCGGCGCTCCTTGGGGTACTGGAAAGTGAAGGCCGGCTGGGGCGTATAGGTGAACGTCAGCCAGAGCCCCTTCAACAGATCGACGAGCAGGAGCTTCCTCAGCAGGTTCCGCATGACTGACTACCCTTCCACCAGCACGGGCTCGGTCGAGCCTGTCTTGATCACGCGCTCGCGCCGCAGCACGGTCCCTTCCTTCATGATCTTGTCCTGCAGGCGCATCAGCCCGTAGAGCAGCGCTTCAGGGCGCGGCGGGCACCCGGACACGTACACGTCCACCGGCACGACCTTGTCCACGCCCTGCAGCACGCTGTAGGTCGGGAACGGCCCGCCCGCGTTCGAGCAGCTGCCCATCGAGATCACCCACTTCGGCTCGGGCATCTGGTCGTACAGGCGCCGCAAGACGGGGGCCATCTTCTTGGTCACCGTGCCGGCCACGATCATCAGGTCGGCCTGGCGCGGCGAGGCCCGGAACACCTCGGAGCCGAACCGCGCGATGTCGAAGCGCGGGTCGCCCGCCGCCATCATCTCGATGGCGCAGCAGGCCAGGCCGAACCCCATCGGCCAGAGCGACGACTTCCGCGCCCAGTTCAGCACGGCGTCCAGGTTGGTGGTGATGACGTTGTCATCGAACCGGTGGTCGATCAGGCCCATGAGTGCCTCGTGACGGGATTCGGGAACCGGGGATTCGGGAATCGGGATTCGAAAATAGGGATTCGGGATCGCGGTCTCCTGGATCCTGAATCCCGAATCCTGATTCCTGACTCCTACTTCTGGTAGTGCTCCGCGTTGATCTGGATGAAGTGCTGCCACTTCTCGGGCACCTCGTCGAGAGCGAAGATCGCCTCGACGGGGCACGCCGGCACGCAGGCACCGCAGTCGATGCACTCGTCCGGGTGGATGTAGAGCAGCTCCGCGGTGGCGAAGTCGCCCTCGTCCTTCCTCGGGTGGATGCAGTCCACCGGGCAGACGTCCACGCACGCCGTGTCCTTGGTGCCGATGCAGGGCTCGCAAATCACGTACGCCATTGGTTCCTCCGTGTGTTTCTCACGCCACCCCGAGCGCGACCGCTGAGAGGTATCCCAGGCGCATCGACAGGTGCCGCGCCAGCTCCCACGCCCCGCGGTTGTGGACGCCGAGGATCGGCCGGTCGTCCGGACCGTGGCCGAAGATCCCGACCCGCGCCACCTCCCGGCCGGTGTAGTCGCGGACCGGCGCGCACGTGCAGTAGAGGCGCTGCGCCCCGCCGCCCGGCGGCTCCTCGTGCCCGAAGCGTCGCGCCAGCGCCTCGCTGCTGCCGACGTCGCGCGCGTCCTGCAGCTTCAGGCAGGTGAGCCGCCGCCCCGTCTGGGCCTTGTCGAAGAAGTACAGCGAGCAGTGCGCCGGCATCTCGTGCCCATACACGGTTCGCATCGCCGTCTCGCCGCCGGGCGCGGGGCTCCAGATGTAGGTCACCTCGCCCGAGCCGGGCACGGCCAGGAACACCCGCTGCCCCGACTGCGCCGCGTATTCCCTGAGGATCGCGTACGCGTGCAGCCGCAGCTCGCTGCGCCCCAGCGCCCGGAACCCCAGGTCGAGCAGCCGAGTCCCCAGGCTGTAGCGCTGCGTGTCCTCTTCCTGGCGGACGTACCCCCGGCGCCGGAGCACCGCCAGCAGGCGATGCACGGTGGGGCGCGGCAGCTTCAACCGCCGGGCCAGCTCGGATAGACTCAAGCCCTCGGGCGCGTGGCTCAGGGCCTCGCAGACGTCGAACGCCTTGTCGATGGAGGTCAGCCCGGGGGCGCCCTCCCCGCCGGTGCCGGGTCGGTGGGGCAATTCCATTATGTGGAATGCGATTTCGTTCTCTAAACGGTACTGCCCGCGCAAGAGGATGTCAACAAGAACGCCAGCGCCCTGGACACCCTACGCCGCGCTCATTGCGGCCCTCGCCCTCCTGGCAACCCTGCCGGCGTCGCCTGCCGCCGCCCCCGGGCAGCTGGGCCTCGAGGCCCGGGAAGTGCCCGGCCGCCCTTCCGATGCTCACCGCCGCCTGTTCACCCCGCGCGCCGCCCCGCCCGGCGCCTACATCGTCACGGTGCTCGCCTCCCCCATGAAGGGTGCCCGCGAAGAGGTGATGAGCGCTCTTGGGGTGGCCGAACCGGGCCACCCGCCATCTCCACCAGCCGACGCCCCATGGGGGGTCAGGCGGCTCGAGGTGGCCGAGGCGTTCGGGGCGAGCGGGCCCTACGAGCCGATCCGGGTGGCGAGGCTCTTCAACGGGCGGCGCGTGGAGGTGAGCCGGGGCCCGGTGATGCGCCACGGCCGTCCCATCGCCTCGGTCACGCTCATCTCGCCGTACCCCGACGCGACGCTCTCGCGCATCGAGCCCGGGACGCTGGTGATCGTCCTGCGGCTCGGGCCGGCTGCGGGGATGTAGCTTCCGGGGACCGGATCTCGGCGTCCGCTTATAATCGAACCATACTCGTCATTGGAAGCCGGCCGGGCACTCCGGCGGCGAATGTTCGTCGCCCGGTCGCCAAGGAGGACTGTGCCCCCGCTCCTCGCCCTCGCCGCCGCGTTGCTCTGCGGTTTCGCCGGGCTGGCTCGTCCTGCCGCCGCCCAGGGTCTGCCGCAGGCGCCCATCACCTGGCTCGGCGGCCGCGGGTTCCTCTCGGGCAGCGTCTCGGCCGCGGCCGCTTCGGGCGGTACGGACACGTCGTTCAATTCCGGCGATTACGGCCAGGACACGATGCGGCTGGTGGAGCTGACGCTGGCCCCGTCGATCGCCCTTCACGACGCCGCCTTCTTTTCCGCCGATCTGCGGGCCGCGGGGAGCGTCAACCGCTCCGACTGGTATTTCAGGCCGGCACGGCTCGTCGTCGGCGTGCGGCCGTTCCCCGGGCGTCCCCTCACGGTGTCGGCGGGACTGCTTCAGACGCCGTTCGGCCAGTCGGGGCGCGGCTACGGCCGCGAGAACCTGCTCGTCGGGCTCCCGCTCATCTACCAGTACCGAACCGCACTGCAGGCCGATGGATCCCGTGGAGCGGGGGTGCCTGGCGGCGAGGGTCCCTATCCGTATCCCGAGTACCACGGTTACGGTCCGCCCGCGGCGGCCGCCCAGTCCTACTCGTACTCCTACGTCGCGCCGGGTCTCCCGCTGGTGGACACTCGGGGGTGGAATGCCGGCGTGCGGCTGGACGCCGGCGGCGACCGGGCGCAGGTGGCAGCCGCGCTCGTGCGCGGCAGTCTCTCGAACCCTCTCAGTCGCGACGACAGGCCCGGTTGGCAGTTGGCAGGCCGCGCCGCGGGCCAGCCGATCGTTGGACTGGTGGTCGGCGTCTCCGGGGCGCGGGGACGCTACGCGCGCGTGCCGGGATCCGGCGCGTCGCTCGCCGAGACCGCGCTTGGAGCCGACGCGGAGATCTCCCGCGGCTACTGGCTCGTGAGGGGCGAAGTCGTCCACAGCCGGCGTGAAGTGGCGCCGCCTGGTGCGCCCTCGCCCACAGAGACGCTCGGCGTGACCGGCCTCGACGTGGAGGGACGGTACCGGATCGCGCCGGGCTTCTACCTCGCCGGCCGCGTGGGTCGCCTCTGGTTCGGCGGCGCGCGCGGGACGGCCTTGTCGTGGGACGCCGACGTCACCCGGTTCGAAGGGGGCCTGGGGTGGTCGCTCTCGCGCCCGCTGCTCGTCAAGGCGTCATATCAGTACAACCGCCGGCCCGGCGGGATCGGGCGAGAGCAGCTTCACCGGGTCGCGATGCAGGCCCTGGTCTGGTTCTGATGCGCGCCATCCTCCTCCCCGCCGCGATCGTGCTCGCCGCGCTGGCGGCGACGTCGGCCCTTCCAGCCGTGGACGGCCAGGCCGTGCCCGGGTGGCTGCAGGGCGAGGTCGCAATCCGCTCGCCGCTGGTCGCGCCGCCAGTGGAGGGGCAGCCGCACGCGCGCCCCCGCGAGCATCGCCGCGCGGTGGTCTTCTTCGAGGCGCCGCCGCACCGCAACGACGGGCTCGTGTCCGGGCGTGCCGAAATGCGCCAGCGCGACGCCACCTTCGATCCCCACCTGATGGCGATCACCGCGGGCACGACCGTCGCCTTCCCGAACGACGACCGCACGTACCACAACGTCTTCTCGCTGTCGAAGCCGCGCCGCTTCGACCTCGGGCGCTACGCGGCGGGCCGCTCGAAGGACGTGCGGTTCGAGCGCCCCGGCCTCGTGCGCGTCTTCTGCGACATCCACGCGCACATGAACGCGTTCATCCACGTTTTCGATCACCGCTTCTACGCGGCCACCAACGAGCGCGGCCGCTACCGCATCGACCGGGTGCCGCCGGGCACCTACCGCGTGACGGCGTGGTACGAGGGCGTCGACCAGCAGACGCGGGAAGTCGTCGTCCACGCGGGCGCCGCCGCCGAACTGGACTTCGTGCTGCACTGATGTCCACCAGGACCATGCTCGGCTCGCTGACCAACCGGGTCTTCCTGGCCTCGGCGCTGCTCGCCGTCTTCTCGACGGCGGCGGCCACGCTGGTCGTCAGCCGGATGGTCACGCGCGAGGCGGAGGCCGGCCTCAGGCGCGGGCTCGACGAGGCGGCGGCGCTGGTCACCGAGTGGCAGTCCACCCTGTCGGGCAACTTCCAGCTCGCCGCGCGCCTGATTGCCGAGGCTCCGCCGCTGAAGGCCGCCATCGATACGGGGGATCCCGCAACCGTCGCGCCGCTGGCGCGCGACTACCACCACCGCATCCGCTCTGCGGTCTTCATCGTCACCGATCGGGAAGGCCGGGTGCTCGCCAGGGAAGGGGCGAGCGCCGGCGCGGGCGGCCTCGACCAGCTGCCGGCGGGCGAAGCAGCCGCGGGCCGCGAGGCGGTGAGCTACTGGCCGCACCCGGACGGCGTGCTGCAGTTGATCACGGTGCCCGTCCTGGCGCCGCCCCAGGTGATCGGCACCCTCAGCGTGGGCTTCCTCTTCGACCGGGCTCGGGCCGAACAGGTACGCCGGCTGACCGACAGCGAGGTAGCCTTCGCGGTGGGGGGCGTGGTGCGCGCCACCACGCTGCCCCACGCCGCCCCGCTCGAGGCGCTGCCCGGCGCCGGGCACGATCAGGCGCTGTCGCGGCTCGACCTCGACGGGGAGGAGTTCGTGGCTCTCGTCCGGCCGCTGGTATCCCCTGCGCCGGCCGGCTCGGTGCCAGGCAGCCCGCCGCCCCGCGCCGCGACGGCGTCGCGGCAGGCGGGGGCGGCCGCCATCGTGCTGCAGTCGCGAACCGAGCGGCTGCGCTTCCTGGCGCCCCTCCGGGCGGCGCTGGGGGTGACGGCACTGCTGGCCGTGCTCGGGGCGGTGGTCCTCAGCTTCCTGGTGTCTCGCACGATCACGCGGCCGCTCGACGCCATCACGACGCGGATGCGCGAGGTGGCGGCCACCGGCGACCTGACGCGCAAGATCGCGCTGCCCTCGGGACGCTGGGGCGACGAGGACGCGCGGCTGCTCGCCGGCACGTTCAACGCGCTCACCGACTCGATCGCGCGCTTCCAGCGCGAGGCGGCGCAGCGCGAGCGCCTGTCGTCGCTCGGCCGGATGGCGACGGTCGTCGCCCACGAGATCCGCAACCCCCTGATGATCATCAAGGCCGCGCTGCATCCGCTGCGGCGCGCACCCGCCTCGGCCGAGCACGTGGCCGAAGCCGCTCGCGACATCGAGGAGGAGGTGGCGCGCCTCAACCGGATCGTCAACGAGGTGCTCGACTTCGCGCGCCCGATCCGGTTCGAGATGGGCGAGGCCGACCTGGGGGCCGTGTGCCAGCAGGCGGCGTCGGCCGTCGCGGCGGCCGACGCCGGCCCGCCGGTGGCGTTGAGACTCCCGGGGGATCCGGTGACGATCGTCACCGATGCCGAGCGGTTGCGGGCCGTGCTGGTGAACCTGCTCACCAACGCCCGGCACGCGACGCGCGCGGCGGCCGCGGCCGCCGGGCCGGCCGCCACCGGCGCGGGCGGCGACCTTCCGGCCGTCGAGCTCGCGCTCGGCCTCGAGGACGGCCGCGCGTGGGTGGAGGTGCGCGACCGTGGCCCCGGCATGTCGGCCGAGCAGCTGGCCCGCGCATTCGAGCCGTTCTTCACGACCACCCCCGGCGGCACCGGGCTGGGGCTGGCCATCAGCCGCAACGTCGTGGACGGGCTCGGCGGCTCGATCGCCATCGACAGCGTCGAGGGCCGAGGGACGACGGTGCGCGTCGAGCTGCCCGTGCCGGGACGGGCACGGGATCGGCAAAGAGGTGACGCATGACGGCAGACGCCCGCGGTTCGATCCTGCTCGTGGACGACGAGGAGAAGATCCTCAAGGCGCTCGCCCGGGCGCTCCGGCAGGAGGGTCACGAGGTGGTGGAGGCGACGCGCTCGCCCGACGCGCGGCGCCTGCTGCGCGAGCGGCCGTTCGACGTCCTCGTCACCGACTACGTCATGCCCGACCTCTCGGGCCTGGAGCTGATTCGCACGCTGACCGAGACGACCCCCGAGCCCGAGCGGCCCCAGATCCTGCTGATGACCGCCCACGCCACCGTGGAGAGCGCGATCGAGGCGATGAAGCTTGGCGCGCTCGACTACCTGCAGAAGCCGTTCGAGGTGGACGAGCTGCTGGTGACCGTCGCGCGGGCCGTCGAGCTGCAGCGGCTTCGCGGCCAGAACCGCTACCTGATGAGCGAGCGCGACGAGGAGTTCAACCACTACGGGATCGTCGGGCGCAGCGGCGCGATCCAGAAGGTGATCCGGACGCTCGAACTGGTGGCCGAGTCGAAGAGCACGGTGCTCATCACCGGCGAGACGGGGACCGGCAAGGAGATGGTCGCCCGCGCCATCCACTCGCGGAGCGCGCAGCGGCGGATGCCGCTCATCAAGGTGAACTGCGCCGCGATCCCCGAGTCGCTGCTCGAGTCGGAGCTGTTCGGCCACGTGCGGGGCGCCTTCACGGGGGCGACCGCCACCAAGCGCGGCAAGTTCGCCCTGGCCGACGGCGGGACGATCTTCCTCGACGAGATCGGGACGATGAGCGCGGCGCTGCAGGCGAAGCTGCTGCGGGTGCTGCAGGACCGCGAGTTCGAGCCGCTCGGCGCCGAGCGCACCCAGCGCGTGGACGTCCGGGTGATCGCCGCCACCAATCGCGACCTGCGCCGCATGGTGGAAGACGGCGCCTTCCTCGAAGACCTGTACTACCGGCTCCTGGTGGTCCCGATCGAGATGCCGCCGCTCCGCGACCGGCGCGAGGACGTCCCCCTGCTCGTCGAGCACTTCCTGCGGAAGCACCAGAAGCAGGCCGGCAAGCGGATCGACGGCCTGGCTCCCGGCGTGCTCCCGGCGCTGGTGGACTACCCGTGGCCGGGCAACGTCCGCGAGCTGGAGAACACGATCGAGCGGGCCGTCGTCCTGTCGACCGGGAGCGTGATCACCGCCGCCGAGATCGCCGTCATCGGGAGCCCCAAGCCGCGCTCGTCGCTCCCCTCGCTCCGCCTGCACGAGAACGTCGAATGGACCGAGCGCGAGACGCTGCGGATGGCCCTCGAGATGGCGCGCGGCGTCAAGAAGGACGCCGCGGAGCTGATGGGGATCAGCCAGCGTGCCCTGAGCTACTACCTGGCGAAATACCCGGGGGATTGAGTTCCCTCGCTCGTAACCCTTTACGCCTGCCGTAAGCGGCGCGCGCGGCGCGCCGCGCCCGCTCCCTCCACGTTTCCTCGTTTTCCGAGCGTTCCGCCGGCGCCCGCGCCGCGGCATCGCCCTTGCCCCATCGACCGGCATCATGCGCCAGCTGCTGCTCGCCGTCGCCGCCGCTGCGGCCGTCGCCTCGTGGCCGCAGGGCCCTGCCGACCCGCCCGCGGTGCGCGAGATCGAGGTCGTCGCCGAGAAGTTCAAGTTCACGCCCGAGCGGATCGAGGTGACCCAGGGAGACCGCGTGCGGGTGACCGTCCGCTCGGCGGACGTGTCGCACGGGTGG
>DAOPQX010000102.1:0-1652 GCA_035348395.1 Vicinamibacterales bacterium
TTCCCCGTACGCCGTCTCGATCGAGTCGGTCAGGCGCGTCATCATGTCCGGCTGCACCTTCAGCCGGTCAACCACCACCGAGAGCGCCTCGCGGTCGGCCAGGCGCGCCGGCTCGACCTCGTCGAAGGGAACCGCGGCCCGTCCGTCCACCAGCAGCCGGCCGAAGCCCCGCCGGCGCAAGGTGTCGATGGTGGCGGCCACCGCGTCGGCGCCGTTCCCGCCAGCCTCCCCGTCCGCGGCGTCGCCGTTCCCGGCCCCGTCGAACGGCAGCGCTGTCTCGCTCACCTCGTCGGCCGTCTCTGAGCCGTTGCCCTCGGTCCCCTCCCGGTCGGCCCCGTTCGCGCCGCCGCCCTTCGGCCCGGCCACCACCGGCATGTCGAAGCCGATGACGAGGCGCGTGCCGGTTGGCAGGGCCGCAAGGCGCTCGGCCACCACCTGCGGGCTCTCCCTGACCACTTCCTGCCCGCACTGACGGCAGAAGGTCCGCCCGACGCGGGAGTAAAGCAGGCGCAGGTAGTCGTGGATCTCCGTGGTGGTGCCCACGGTCGAGCGCGGGTTGCGGATACTGTTCTTCTGCCGGATAGCGATCGCGGGAGACACCCCCTCGATCTCGTCCACGTCGGGCTTTTCCATCCGTTCCAGGAACTGCCGGGCGTAGGCGGAGAGCGACTCGACGTAGCGCCGCTGGCCTTCGGCGTAGATGGTGTCGAAGGCGAGCGACGACTTCCCCGACCCGCTCACCCCGGTGATGACGACCAGGGCGTTGGCGGGCAGGTCGAGGTCGATGTTCTTGAGGTTGTGCGTGCGGGCGCCCCGGACGACGAGGCCCGGGGTGCCGGCTGCGAGAGGCTCGGACATTGAACAGGGCCTACGGCGATGGTTCCGGGCACTGCCGGAAACACACCATCGTACCGCAGCCGAAGGCCCCGTTCAACCGCAGTAGCACAGGCGTCCCGCCTGTGGGGGGCGCAGACCCAGTAGCACAGGCGTCTCGCCTGTGGGGGGCGCGGATTCAGTGGCACAGGCGTCTCGCCTGTGAGAGGCTCAGTGGTCAGCCCATCAGCGCGCTTTCACTTCCGGTCCAGAGCCACTCGTACGTCTCCAGGTTGGGCCACCGTTTCCAGGGGTTTCCGGCAATGTAGTCGAGCTTCTCCCGCAGCTCGGCGTCGTCGCGGAGAACGCGGTCGAAGGACTCGTCCTGCCAGAGCGGCGCCACTCTAGCGCCTGCCCGAACGAGTTGGTGTGCCGTGAAGGACTTCCAGGAGTGCAGCACCCTTTCGAGGGTGTAGCCCCGCGCCATCACGACGACCACGTGGACGTGGTCGTCCATGACGACGAAGGAAAGCAGATCGTAGCGCTGCTGATGGAAGTGCAGAAGGGCGTCAACGACGATGCTGCGTTCGTCCGCCGACAGGGGCAGCTGCTGGCCGGCGAGGCGCCACGTGACGAAGTAGGCGCACGGAGTGCCGTCAATGCGGAAGTGCGGGAGGTTCCGCCGATAGTAGCGCGGCACGCGGAGAATGCCCTGCAGGTGCCCTGCCACCGCCGAGCCATGCGATCTTGGCGCGAGGCTGGCCGCTTGACCGGGCGGTCAGCAGAAATCGCGCCGCGGAGAGTGGAGGAGGGTGCGAAGAGTTCCATGTCCCACAGGC
>DAOPQX010000102.1:1752-10166 GCA_035348395.1 Vicinamibacterales bacterium
GAGACGCCTGTGCCACTGCCCCTCCTCCCACAGGCGAGACGCCTGTGCCACTGCCCCTCCTCCCACAGGCGAGACGCCTGTGCCACTGCCTGTCAGTGGCACTGCCTGTCGGCCTGTTCAGGCCTTCTTCTTCGCGGTCCAGGTTGCCAGGAACTGGCCAGCGTTCATGTCGAGGTCACCCGCCAGCTGGCCGTCCTTCAGCTTGGCGGTCATCACCACCGGCTCGCCGTTGACGTAGCTGAAGTTGAGCGTCAGCTTCCCGTCCACCCAGGTCCCGCTGACCGGGGTCGAGCCTTCGTAGTTGCCGATCTCGCCCGACACGGTCTCCTTGTCCACCCGCAGGTTCATGAAGAACGTCATCTCCTGGGTGCCCATCAGGGTCGTCCCATCCCAGGTTCCGCTGATGGGGTCGTCGCCGACGGCCTCCTTCGGCTTCTCCTGCGGCGCCTCCTGCGCCAGCGCCGGCACGGCCAGCACGACAGCCACCACGAGCATCCCCGCGATCACCGAGCGCCTGAACATGATGCCTCCCTCTCGATGCCGACCGTTGTGAACAACCGCGTTCGAGCAGGCCACGATCCGCTCACACGTCCTCTTGCACCAGCACGTCCTGGTATGCGTACAGCGCCGGAGCGCCTCCCGTGTGGAGGAACAGCACGCGCTCGCCACGCCGGAACTCCCCGCGCCGGACCAGCGCAAAGAGGCCGGCCATCGCCTTCCCGGTGTACACCGGGTCGAGCAGGATGCCCTCGACCCGCGCCACCGTCCCGACGGCCTCGACCATCTCGGGCGTCGGCAGCGAGTAGCCCGGGCCGACCCAGTCGCCGAGCGCGCGCACGCGCGAGCGCGGCACCCCGCCGGGGATCCCGAGCAGTTCGGCCACCTCCTGCGCCAGCTTGTGGACGTTCGGCTCCTGCTCGGCCTGGGGCCGCCTCACGTTGATGCCGGTGATCGGGATGCGGCTGTTGTTCCCCACGAGCCCCGCCAGCAGCCCGGCGTGCGTGCCGGTGCTGCCGCTCGCACAGACGATGTGGTCGAAGCTCAGGCCGGTGTCGAAGGCCTGGGCGAGGATCTCCTCAGCGCAGGCGACGTATCCCAGGGCGCCGAGTGCGTTGGAGCCGCCGCCGGGGATGACGTAGGGCCGGCCACCGGCCGCGGTCACCTCGCCGGCCACCTTCTGCATGGCGGCCCCGAGATCGGTCCCGGCGGGAACCACGGTGATCGACGCGGCGCCGAGCAGGCGGTACAGGAAGTTGTTGCCGCTGGCCCCGGGACGGTAGCTGTTCGCCACCCGTTCCTCGAGCACCAGGTGGCACTTCATTCCTTCCTTCACGGCGGCGGCCAGCGTCAGGCGGCAGTGGTTCGACTGCACGGCCCCGACCGTGATCAGCGTGTCGCACCCCTTCCCGAGGGCGTCGGCGACGAGGAACTCGAGCTTTCGCGTCTTGTTGCCGCCGCCGGCGAGGCCCAGAAGATCGTCCCGCTTGACGTACAAGTCTGGCCCGCCGAGCAGGAGAGACAGCTTCTCCATCCGCTCGAGCGGCGTCCATCCCTGCGTGTAGCGGCGCCGGGGGAATCGTGCAAGATCCATGGTGGACCGGTCGCTCCTGATGGGGGCGTATGATAGCACCCGGAGTGGCGTCCTGCATTTCCACGTCGAAACAGCGGCTGGCCCGGGGAGGGTGAGATGGTGAAGTTCGCGCAGTTCGCCACGCTGTGGCGCATCGTCAGGGAGGTCGACCTCGAGGGCATTCGCCGTCACGCCGAGATGCCGACGCGCGTGCTGGTAGTCGGCGACACCGAGGCCGACGCGGACGGCCTGGCTGCGCTCCTCATCGGCCCTCACCCGGAGGCGTCGGCCTGGGTCAATGCCGTCGGCGTCGAGCACCCGGCCGCCGGCGCCAAGGCGGCGTCTGCCATGATCGTCGACGGCCCCGACCTCGTCATCCTGGTCAGCCGCGGCCGGCAGGTTTCCGCGGCCATGCAGGAGGTTCGCCGCGCGTGGATCGACCGCCGGGCACGGCTCGTCCAGGTGGCCCTCGAGGCCGGGGGGCCGCACGGCGCGTCGCAAGCCCAGGGCGAAACGGTGAGCCTGGCCCTCGACGGCCTCGCCGAAGACGGCATCGACCATCTCGCCAAGGCGCTGTTCGCGGCCGTCGAACCCGACCGCCGGCTGTCGCTGGCCCGCCAGTTCCCGCCGCTGCGTCCCTGCGCGTTCAACACGCTGATCGACGAGACCGCCAAGGCCAACGCCACCTATTCCTTGAGTACAGGCCTGGCCGAAGTGGTCCCCGTGCTCGGCGTCCCGTTGACCATCGGCGACATCATCGTGCTGACGAAGAACCAGCTGTTGATGAGCTACCGGATCGCCATGGCCGCCGGCAAGCCGGGACGAGCCTCTGAGCTAATCGGCGAGATCATCGGCGTGCTCGGCGGCGGCCTGCTGTTCCGGCAGATCGCGAGACAGCTCGCGGGGATGCTCCCCGTCGTCGGCGTCGTGCCGAAGGTGGCGGTCGCCTACGGCGGCACCTGGGCCATCGGGCGGGCCGTGACGGTGTGGGCTACCGAGGGACGGAAGCTGACGGGCGAGCGCCTCAGGCAGCTGTCACGCGAGGGGCTCGCCCGTGGCCGCCAGGTGGCCGGCAGCCTGCAACGGTCGGACAAGAAGCAGAACTACTGGCTGTAGGACAGAACCGGAGCTTCACCGCAGAGACGCCGAGAACGCGGAAACTCTGCGCCCTCTGCGCCTCTGCGGTGAATCGTACGTGACAGACGTGGCCGCTTGGTGCGTTATTCGAACGTGTTCGTGTACTTGGACCACAGGTCCTCGGCCAGCTTCCAGTAGGCCTCGACCGCGCCGTTCGCCATGTCGTGCGAGTACTTCGTGACCAGCGCGCGCGCCTTGGCGGGGTCCTGCTTGTAGACGCGCAGCGCCTCCTCCTCGAAGGCCGCCTGGCCCGCGAACGCCTTCTCCTCGATGGGCCGCCACACCTGCTCGACGTCGCGGGTCATCTCCTGCCAGCGGAAGGTGGCGAGCTGGCTCACCTGCCGGAACGCCCACCACGCGCAGTCGCGCCTGAATTTCTCTCGGCCGTCCACCATGTAGGAAGCCGGCATCTGCTCGATGCCGATGTAGAACGGCGTGTGGGGGGTGGTCATCGGGTTGTCGTACCCCATCCAGACGACGCCGCCGATCGGGTTCGGGAGCCAGCTCCTCGACTGCGTGATCTGCAGGTAGGTGGCCCTCTTGCACGCGATGGTCCGCTCCGAGGTGATGTTGAACGCGTCGAGGTAGTCGTTCGACATGAACGGGTTCGCGATCGGGTTGGGCGCCGCCTTGCCGTCCTTCCCGATCTTCACCAGCGAGCGGGTCATGTCGTACGGGGTGCCCTGGTAGGTGTCGCGGAAGATCTCGAGCACCTGCGGCACGCCCAGCTTCTGTTCCGCCTTGACCGACAGCGGGTAATGCTCGGCGTTGGGGTCGAGCTTCAGCGACGGCGCGATCCGGCTCAGCGCCCGCCACTCGCGCCGGCGGCTCCCCAGGCTGCTGCGCGACCCGTAGACCGTGCAGAACTCGAACGGCTCGCCGCTCTCGGGGCTCCACAGACCCAGCTCCTCGGCCAGGGTGAAGACGTTGGCCGAGGCCATGAAGCGCTCCTTGTCGGCCGGGTCGATCTTCCGGATCCGGGGGGCGTTGGCCGAGACGGCCACGTGGTCGTCGGGGATGCGCACGGCCGCCCACACGGCCCCCTTCCGCCCCTTACCCGGGCCGAGGATCTCGAAGAACCAGACCTCGTTCGGATCCGCGAAGGTGAACGCCTCGCCGTAGTCGTTGTACCCGTACTGCTTCGTCAGTTCGTCCGCGATCCGGATTGCCTCGCGCGCCGTCTTCGCCCGCTCGAGCACCAGCCGGTACAGCTCGGGGCAGTCGATGATCCCCTCGTCACTCTTCAACTCGCGCTTGCCGCCGAAGGTCGTTTCGCCGATCGCGAGCTGGTGCTCGTTCATGATCGGGTAGGCGGCGTTGAGGTAGGCGTAGGTCTCGGGGACCTGCGGGATCTCCCCCGTCTCGATCCGGTCGGCGTCGTCTGGACCCTTGGTCCGCTTGGGGTCGTAGTAGACGGGCGCCATCTCGCCGGGGCGGTGCTTGCGGTTGGGAACGATGTTCATCCAGGTGCGGTCGGTGTTGCTGTCGCACGAGTGCGACGTCATCGTCGAGCCGTCCACCGACGCCGCCTTCCCGACGAGAACGCTGGTGCACCCCTCGCAGGACGGGCAGAACCACGCCTCTTCCTGCTGGAGGGTCGTCGCGGCGCCTGGCAGAACCAGGGCGCAGACCGCGAGAACGGCGATCAGGACCGGGCGAACGCGGAACGAGGGATGAGAAGAAGGCATGGCGGGACACTCCCTGGGGCTGGCGAAGGATACCAGAAACGCGAACGGGCGAGGGCGCCCCCCCACAGGCGAGGACGCCTGTGCCACTGTTCCCCACAGGCGAGGACGCCTGTGCCACTGCTACTTCTGGAGTTCGCTCGTAATGGTGGCGCCGTTCATGGCCATCGACACCGACGACGCCTTCACGAGGCGATGGCTGTCCTTCGCCACCCAGAGCGTGGTCTTCGAGCCGTCGGCGGAGCTCATCTCGAGCCGCACCGTCTCGAAGGTTCCGGCGGGCACCGTCACCTGCTCTTCGCCTGCGACCTGCAGCTGCACCACCTGCGGCGACTGCGTCCGGACGTCGTAGTTGCGGAACGCCGTCTTGTAGCCGGGTTCGAGCGGCAGGGTGGCGATGACGTGGTTCGCCCCTGCCCCATCGCCGAACAGCGGCCCCCCGAGGTCGGCCTTCAGCGGCTTCGCCTGCCCGTCCGTGTTCAGCTCGCCGTCGAGCGTGCCCCCGTCGACATCGAAGCGCATGGTCATCGGGCCCTGCGTCACCTCGCGCCTGCGCAGCGTCAGCGTAGCCTTGTCGAGCACCGTCCGATCGACTGCGTTGCCGGCGGCGCCGCTGGCCGTCTCGGTCACCACGAAGCGGTCCCCCTCTTCCCGGATCTCGGCGACGATGTCGAGCTCGATGCTTTGTGGGCCGAGGGCGATCTTCGCCTTGTAGGGGTAGGTGCCCGGCTGCAGCGGCACCGCGGGCTTCGGGACGCCGACGGCTTCGGGGGCCACCGGCTCCTTCACCGTGACCGACTTCGGATCGACGGTGATCTCCTTCAGCCGGGCGGCGACGTCGGGAGGCATCGACTCCTGGTACCGTCCGCCGAGATGCTTTGCCAGGAACTTCTCGGCCGCGGCGAAGCTGGCCATGTTGTTGACCGGCCGCGCAAACCCGTGGCCCTCGTCGGGCGCCACGATGTACTCGACCGGGAAGCCCCGGTCGCGCAGCGCGGCCACGATCTGATCCGACTCGTTCTTGTTCACCCTGGGGTCGTTGGCGCCCTGGATGACGAGCAGCGGCGTCCTGATCTTCGACGCCGAGTTCAGTGGCGACTGCCGCTCGAGCTGCGCGCGCCCCTCGGGTGTCGTCGGGTCGCCCATGCGCTCGTGGAAGATCTTCCGCGCCGCCTCCCAGTAGGGCGGGATGGATTTCAGCAGCGTGATCAGGTTCGACGGCCCGACGATGGAGACCGCGGCGCCGTAGAGGTCGGGGGTGAAGGCAACGCCGGCAAGCGTGGCGTACCCGCCGTAGGAGCCGCCCATGATGCCGACGCGCTTCGGATCGGCAGTCCCCTGGCTCACCAGGTGCCTGACGCCGAAGGTGATGTCGTCCTGCATCTTCTCGCCCCACTGGTCGTTGCCGGCGTCGAGGAACTTCTTGCCGTAGCCGGTGGAGCCCCGGAAGTTGGGCATCAGCACCGCGTAGCCGCGGTTGGCGAGGAACTGCGCGAACGGGTCGTAGCCCCAGTCGTCGCGCGCCCACGGCCCGCCGTGCGGCACGACGACCAGCGGGAGGTTTCGCGGCTCGACGGCCTTGGGCAGCGTCAGGTAGGCGGGAATCTCGAGGCCGTCAGACGAGCGGTAGCGGATTGCCTGCATCGGCGCCAGCGCCTCGCGCGGCAGCGCCTCGCGGACCCGGTACTGGAGCTGCAGGTCCTTGGTGCGCCGGTCGAACAGGTACGTCTCGCCCGGCTCGACGTCGCTCGTCGCCGAGACGATGAAGAGGTCCTCCTCGGTGGTGGACGACCCGAACCCGATCTGCTTGTCCTCGCCAAGCTTCTGCCGCAGCAGGCGGTAGTCGGCCTCGTACGCCGGGTCCTTCCAGGAGAGCCGGAGCTTCTCGTCGAGGTACGCGGTGAGAATCAGGTCGTCGGTCTTCTCCGAGAACCGCGCGGCGGCCAGGTCGACGCGCCCGAGCGGGTCGGCCTCGACGAACTCCTCACGGCCGGTTTCGACGTCGAGCAGGACCATGCGTATCAGGTCGACGTCGGGGCCCTTGTTGGTCATGAGGTAGACGCGCCGGCCGTCCTTGTGGAAGCGGAGGGGACTGCACGTCTCGAAGACGTTGCACGAGTAGATCTTCGTGAACTTCCCCTCGCCGTCCACGCGCAGCAGCTCGGTGTCGCCGTTCTCGGGCGAGCGAACCACCAGCCGCAGCGCGTCCTTCAGGTCGAAGACGGCGCCCACGAAGCGCTCGGTGTTCTTCGCCACCAGCGTGCGCGTGCCGTCCGAGATGCGCACGCGGTAGAAGTCGTGCCACGCCTTGTCGCGGTCGTTCAGGGCGACGTAGAGGGCGTCGGGGTCGGTCTTCGGCACCGAGAGGATCTCGGCACGGACGCCAGCCGCGTCGGTGAGGTTGCGGGCCTGCGGCACCTGGGCGCCCGTGGGCGGCGGTGCGGCCGGGTCAACCGCGTAGACGTTGTAGTTCTCGTCGCCCCCCTGGTCCTGCACGTAGAGGACGTACTTGCCGTCCCGGCTCCAGAAGTAGCTGGAGATCGGCCGCCTGGTGTCGGCCGTGATCGGCCGCGCATTGTCGAACGGCTCGCCGGCGCGCTTCACCCAGATGTTGCGCGTGCCCTTGAAGGGCCGCAGGAAGGCGATGAAGCGGCCGTCGGGGGAAATCTGCGCCCCGGCGGTTTCCGGGTCGCCGAAGAAGTGCTGGCGGTCGATGAGCGGCGGCAGTTGGTCGGTCATAGAGGGCCTGGAAACCGTGGACGCGGGCTGCGCTGCTGCCGATGCGGTGGCAAGAGACCAGCTGACCCCGAGGCACGCGAACGCTCGCCGGACCGTGGTCATCGGACGCCTCCGTGTAGACAAGGGACGTGGGCCCAGCAGTCGATTGTACTAGGGGCGAGGAGCCAGGAGCTAGGGGATGGGCTCAGCGGACGCCGAGGTGCTCCATGTAATCGCCCGAGCGAATCCGCTCGGCGCGCCCGAGCGGCGCGTTGTAGAAGTAGGTCCAGACCAGGCTGCTCTCGCCCCCCTCGAAGGTGACCGGCACCTCGACTCGCAGGTACAGGCTCGCCTCCGGCAGGTCGGCCCGGTACCCTTCTATCTCGTCGAGCGCCGCGAGCACCCGCTCGATCTCGTCGGTGCGGTACACCTCCCCCCACACCGTCCCGTCCGGGTCGGGAACCGCCGCGGGGTAGATGCCCAGGTCGAAAAGCGCCGCCTGGATCCGGCCGCGTCCCACCCACGTGAGCAGCGGATCGATGCCGGCCCGGCGGCGGCGGTCGAAGCCCGACATCAAGGTCCCGTAGAAGAACACCCGGTCAGTCATCGTCACCATCCGGGAACGGCCCGGTGTCCAGAAAACAGGCATGAAACGGGAGCAGCGAGTGCCTGGCTCGATTGGGGGACGCGTCAGGCTTTGAGTATGCGAGCAGTCTAGGAGAGGCCGAAGCTGGAGTCAAGCCGTCGGCAAGACGCCGGAGGCCGGCGCCGGCGGGCCCGTACGTGCGACGGGCGCGGCGTTGCACCGCGCCCGTTCGATGTTCCGCTGTTCCGCAGGGCTGAAGCCCTGCGCTACGGCCCTGCGCTACTTCCGGCTCTTGAGCAGCTCGAGCGCCTCGGCCGGCATCGTGAACGAGACGGCCACCGTCTTCCCGTCTCCCTCGAGCTGGATCGAGTTGAGCATCGCGTTCACTTCGGTCTGCTTCGCGTTCGCTCCCGCCTGCAGCCGCGCCAGCGCCATGAAGCCGTTCACGACCTGCCGCAGGTTCTCGGCCGCCTCGTTGTCGCGCGTCTCGACCGCCAGGCGCCCCGACACCCCGCCATTGACGTGCCCGGTCGCCGAGAACCAGGTGATCGGCGGGATCCGGTCGGAGATTTCCGCGGGCAGCTGCGCGTTGCGGGTCAGCACGTCGAACCGCCCCACCGCCCACGCGTTGCCGTCCTGGACACCGCGGATCATCCTCGACAGCTCCTCGTTGGCCAGCACGTTCTGGCCGCCGAGCTGGAGGTCGATCGCCCGCTTC
>DAOPQX010000103.1:0-10130 GCA_035348395.1 Vicinamibacterales bacterium
CGCGCAAAGGGGCGGGCCGCTTGACGGAACGAGCCCGCTGAGAGCGCCGCGGAAGCCGCTGCGCCAGGGCGGCGCAGGTGTACCAGGCGCCGCCCTGGCGGCCGTGCCGTCATCCTCGCAGGCGTCCCGGGTGCTTGTGGCCTGCCTACCCCGCCTGGGCGAGGGTGCGCGGGCCCGACGCCGAGCGCACGAAACGGTTCATGAAGGCGGTGTTCAGGCGGCCCGCCTGGAAGTCGGGTTCGGCGAGCACCTTGAGGTGCAGGGCGACGTTGGTCTTGATCCCCTCGATGACGGTCATCTCGAGGGTGCGCCGCATCCGCGCGATGGCCTCCTGCCGGTCGCGCCCGTAGGTCATGATCTTCGCGAGCAGCGAGTCGTAGTACGGGGAGACGGTGCACTCGGAGTGGGCCGCCGTGTCGATGCGGACGCCGGGCCCGCCGGGCAGGGCGAAGACGCGGATCGTGCCGGGCGAGGGGGCGAAGGTTTCCGGGCACTCGGCGTTGATCCGGCACTCGAGGGCGTGGCCCGTGAAGGTCACCTCGCTCTGCTTGAAGGAGAGACGCTCGCCGGCCGCCACCCGGATCTGCTCCTTGACGATGTCCACCCCGGTCACCAGCTCGGTGACGCCGTGCTCGACCTGCAGCCGGGTGTTGGCCTCCATGAAGTAGAAGCGGCCGTCGCCGTCCAGCAGGAACTCGAAGGTGCCGGCGTTGGTGTACTGCACGGCGCGCGCGGCGTCCGCGACCAGGTGCCCCATCTTGCGCCGCACCTTGTCGGTCAGGGCGGGCGAGGGCGATTCCTCGATCAGCTTCTGGTGCCGGCGCTGCACCGAGCACTCGCGCTCGCCGAGATGAACGACGTTGCCGTGATGGTCGCCGAGCACCTGGAACTCGACGTGCCGCGGCGCCTCGACGTACTTCTCCAGGTAGACGTCCTTCACGCCGAAGGCGGCCTCGGCCTCCCGCTGGGCGGTCCTGAGCGCCTGCACCAGCTCGCCCGGGTGGGCCGCCACGCGCATCCCGCGGCCGCCGCCCCCGGCGGTTGCCTTCACGAGCACCGGGAAGCCGATCTCGCGGGCGATCCGCGCCGCCTCCTCGTCGCTCTCGACGACGCCCTCGCTGCCGGGCAGCACCGGCACGCCCGCCTTCCTCATCGCGCGGCGCGCCCGCGCCTTGTCTCCCATCAGCCGGATCACCCGGGGATCGGGGCCGATGAACTTGATGTGGCAGGCCTCGCAGACCTCGGCGAGGTACGGGCTCTCGGAGAGGAAGCCGTAACCGGGGTGGATCGCGTCGGCCCCGGTCAGCTCGGCGGCGCTGATGACGGCCGGCACGTTGAGGTAGCTCTGTCCCGGCCGCGGCGGCCCGATGCACACGTCCTCGTCTGCGAAGCGGACGTGCAGGGAGTCCTCGTCCGCCTCCGAATACACGGCGACCGTCTTGATGCCCATCTCCCGGCAGGCGTGGATGACGCGCAGCGCGATCTCGCCGCGGTTCGCGATCAGGACCTTCTTGAACATGCCCCCTGCTTCACTTCGCGCGGATGGCGAAGAGCCGCTCCCCGTACTGCACCGGCTGGCCGTTCTCCACGTAGATCTTGACCAGGGTGCCCTCGTACTCGGAGTCGATGTTGTTCATCATCTTCATGGCCTCGACGATGCACAACGTCTGCCCCTTCCGCACGGGGTCTCCCACCTGGACGAACGGGGGGGCGTTCGGGGCCGGGGCCCGGTAGAACGTGCCGACGATCGGCGACTTGACCACCGCCAGTTCGCTGTCGGCCTCGAGGTCTTCCCCGGCCGGGGCGGGAGCGGGCGGCGCGACGGGAACCGGCGCGGGGGCGGGAGGCAGGGCGAACGGCGCGGCGGAGGACGCCGCCGGCTGCTTGCGGATGCGCAGGCGCCGGCCGTCGGCCTCGAGCTCGAGCTCGGCCAAATCGTGCTCGCGCGCCATTTCCAGTATCTGCCGCAACTCCTCGAGCTTGATCATCGACACCTCGGCACCCGGACGGATCGGAGCATGGTATCAAATCCGTCCCTCCGAACACAGCCGTGGGGCGCTGCGGGGGTGCGGGTCAGTGGCCGTCCGGCCCTTCGGGGGCGGCCGCCCGCCGTTCGCGGTCGGCGATGATCGCCTCGAGCCACTCCTCGAGCGCCTCGGTGGCCGGGCCCGCGGGCGGGGCGGCAGCCGGCTCGGAGGAGGGCAGGGCGGCGGCGGCCGGCTCGGAGGCCGCCAGGACGGTTGGAGCCGGGTCGGGATCGGTGGCGTGCGGTTCTTCCTGCAGGGACTCGACCGGGACGCCCGGGTCGGGCGCGGCTTCGACGTCCGGCCCGGGTGAGGCCGGCGCCTCGCCCGCGATCGACAGCAGCTCGCGCTGGACATCCTCGAACGAGAGGCCGTCCACGACGGCGGGCGTCCGCGTGGCCGGCTCGAGCTGTCCCTGGATCTCCTCGACGAGGCGTTCGAGCTCCGGGTCGTGCGGCGCGAACTCGAGCGCCGTGCGGTAGTGCGCCAGCGCCTCGTGCAGCTCGCCGCGGCGGTGGTGGATGTCGGCCAGCCCGCGCAGGGCCGCCAGGTTCTCGGGCGCCGTGCGCAGCACCTGCTTCAGCTCGGCCTGCGCCGCGTCCAGTTCGCCGACCTCCAGCAGCGCGCGTCCCAGGGTGACGCGGGCCGACAGGTAGCCGGGATGCCGGGCGAGGCCGGTCTCGCAGATCTCGACCGCCTCCTGCAGGCGTCCGGCGCGCCGGTACTCCTCGGCGAGCTGGGCGAAGGCGATCGAGGCCGGGTCCTTCTGGACGCGGCGGCGAAGCTCCTCGATGCGGGCGGAATCGGCCACGGTTCTCCCCAGGGTGTGACGCGCTACTCGGTGACGTAAACGGTCCGGGTCGCGCTCGACACCGACCCGGCGCTGTCGGTGACGCTCAGCTTCACCGTGAAGCTGCCGGACTTCTCGTACACGTGGGTCGTCTGCGAGCTGTCGCGGTGCCGGTGCACGTGACCGTCACCGAAGCTCCACTCGTACACGTCGATCGTCCTTCCGGTCTTCGTCGACGAGGACGAGCCGTCGAACGACAACAGGTCTCCCACCTTCGGCGCTTCGGGCGCGAGGGTGAAGAACGCCCCCGAGGCTCCCTTGATGACCCCGGGCGGCACCAGCCGCACCTGGACCTGGCGCGAAACGGCGGTCGAGTAGTCGGTCCCGAGCGGGGTCACGAGGATCGTGACGACGTCGCTGTCGAGCGAGTTGGCCTGCGCCTTCGGCGGCGTGTAGGTGACGACCGCCTTGCCGTCCGACCCGGTGACGATGTTGTGCCCCGGCGACAGGGTGCCGTAGTCGACCAGCCTGGACTGGAAACTGATCTCGACGCGGAGCGCGAGGTTGCGCACCGGCTGCGAGTTCGGGTCGCGGGCCGTCACGACGATCTGCGCCCGCGACTCGCCGTCCTGGATCACGACGTCGGGCACGGCCTGCAGCGCCAGCGACAGGCCGAGCTCGGATGGCCCGGCCAGGGGCGGCGTGTCCGTGTTCTTCACCGTGCAGGCCGCCACCGACAGGGCGACCGCAACCACCAGCGTGCACGCGCGCAATGCTCTCAGCATATGGACTGCCCCGGTCGTTCTTCCACCCGTCATCCGGACCTGGCCGGCGCCCGAACGCCGGCCCCCTGACGCCGGCCGAAGCCGGCCGCCGCGTCGCTACTCGGGATCGGCCCAGTCGGCGAAGTTCACGCCGATCTGCCCCGTGGCCTTGACGGCGTTGCCCGCCTGGTCCTGCCCGTAGAAGGTCACCTCGGCGATCGTCGAGATGAGCTGCGCCCCGCCCATGCGCCGCAGCGCCAGCAGCGGCGCCTCGCGCTTGGCCTGCGCCCTCACCAGCACGAAGCTGAGCCTGGCCCCGCTCGGGCCGAAGGTGGCCGTGGCGGCGCCGTCGAACTCGTACGGCACGTCGACGCCCGGCGTGTTCCGGCCGTCCGCGCGGACGAACCGCACGTGGTACCGGTTGATCGTGATCTGGTTCGCCTCGCTCGGCTGGGTCGGGCTGCCCGGCGTCCCGGGATCCTTGAGGACGATGTGCGCCTCGAGCTCGCCCCGGTCCTCGTAGAAGGTCTCCGCGAAGTACGTGTTCTCGCCCTCGGTGACCTTGATGTTGGTGACCACGTCGGAATCGAGGGTGTGGTCGAAGTCGTCGGGCTCGGCACCGGACGCCCCCATCAGGTTGTCGATCACCAGGTAGGCGGGCGACCGCCCCTGCCGCACCACGTCGCCGCACGAGGCCGACGCGAGCGCCACGAAGAGGACCAGCCCCGCCCCCGCCGCCTTCCGATATCCCCAGCAAGTCATCGGCGTTCCCCTACAGCTTCACGATCCTCGGCGTGATGAAGATCAACAGCTCGCGGTTCTCGTCCTGCACCGCGTCGCGCTTGAAGAGCCACTTCAGGATCGGGATCCGGCTCAGCCCCGGCGTCCGGTCCGTCTGCGCCTGCTCCCGGCTCACCTCGATGCCGCCGATGACGGTCGTCTCGCCGTCGCGCACGAGCACCGTCGTGATGGCGCGCTGCGTGTCGATGGGCGGGATCTGGCTGGTGCCCACCGCGCGCGTGTAGTCGGGGGAGGCGTTCTCGAGCTGGATGTTCATGATCACCGTGTTCGCCGCGGTGATCTGTGGCGTGACCTTCAGCGTGAGCGTCGCGTCCTTGAAGGTCACCGTCACCGTGTTGTTCGCGACTGTCTGGATCGGGATCTGCGTGCCCTGCGTCATCTCCGCCGGCATGTTGTTCTGGGTGGACACGCGCGGGCTCGACAGCACGCGGCCCTGCCCCGACTTCTCCAGGGCCGAGAGCGCCACGTCCAGGTTGAACGCGCCGTTCACCGAGCCGAGCGTGAGCCCCAGGGCGCTGGTGGCCGTCGAGACGCCGAGGCCGACGGCCTGCGCGGTCGCGCTGCCGGTCTCTCCTCCCTGCCTCGCCCCGGTGCGCCCCGTCAGGGTGCCCTTGTTCGGGAAGGCCAGTCCGGTGGTGTTCCCCAGCTCGTCCGCCACCCGTCCCGTGATGCCCCACTGCACGCCGATCGACCGCGAGAAGTCGCGGGTCGTCTGGACGATTCGCGCCTCGATCTCGACCTGCGGCTGCGGGCGGTCGAGCGCCTCGAGCAACTCCACCGCCGTCTCGAGCGAGGCCGGCAGATCCCGAAGGATCAACGTGTTGGTGCGCGGGTCGAACTGCACGTCGCCGCGCTTGCTGAGCGCGCTTCGTACCAGCAGATCTTTCAAGTCTTCGGCCTTGGCGTAGCTCAGGGCACGGGTGACCACCTTGAGGTCGCCCGAGAGCGCCTGCTCCTCCGCCAGTTTCCGGCGCTGGCTCTCCTCGTCGGCGAGCACCGAGAGCGGCGCGATCCGCACGATCGTCCCGTCCACGACGTACCCGAGCTTGTTGGCCCGCAGGATGATGTCGAGGGCCTGGTCCCACGGGACGTCGCGCAGCGCCACGTCTACCGACCCCTGGACCGCCGGGTCGATCACGATGTTCAGCGCGCTCACCTCGGAGAAGGTGCGCAGCACCGAGCGCAGGTCGGCGCCCTGGAAATCGAGGCTGATCGGGTGGCCCGTGTACTGCCGCGGGGCGCTCCCGGCCTGCGGCGCGCTGATCGAGGCGGGCACCTGCATCGGCGCCGGGACCCTGGGGGGCGCCGCCGCGGCCGTTGCGGGCGCCGCCGCTGGCGAGGGCGCGGACGGAGCGTCGGCCGCCCCGTCACCGAACAGCACCTTCAGCTCGTGGCCGACGGGCTGGACCCGGAACGGCACCCTGGACGCCAGGTCGAACACGACCCGGGTGACCAGCGGCTTGGCACTCCGCCGCGCGACCCGGACCTGCGTGACCGGCCCCTGCCCGACCTTGGTCACCTCGGGCACGTTCGGCGCCACGCCCGCCAGGTCGAAGAAGAGGCGGACGGGCTTGTCCTTCATGAACTCCGGCGCGGCGGCGGGAAGGGCGCCGTCGGCGGCCAGCGTCACCTCGACCCCCTTCGGTCCCGAGGCGGTCCGGATCGACTCGAGCCGCGTGGCCTGCCGCATCGCCTCCGGCGACGGGCCCGCCGCGCCGGCGGGGGGTGAGGTTGCCGCCTGGCCGCCCACGTCCACCTGGATCACGTTGCGCTCGGCGCGCACGTGGTGGGCGACCGGGCCCGCCAGCAGCAACTGGACGCGGGCGACCTTCGCGCCGTCGCCCGCGACGGCGTCCTCGACGGTGGCGGCCGCGACGTGGCCCACCCGCGCCGAGGCCAGCCGGTTGACGACACCGGCGGCCGTGGCGTGGCGCAGTTCGACCAGGATGGTCATCGGGTCGGGACGCGCCGTCACGTAGGCGACCGGCTCGGATGCCTCGATCCGCACCGACGTGCCGAGCGGGCCCGCCTGGGCGGAGATCGTGCTCAGCCTCGCGCGGGGCGGCCCGTCGTCGGCCGGCCCGAACCCGCGGAGCCCGCCGTGACCGGCCAGCACGATGGCCAGTCCCGCGACGATCGCCGCGGCGCGCCCCCTCGCCGGGTGCGCACGTCCCCGTCCCGCCGTAGTCTGGAGAGTCCAGTTGTGCCGCATCTACTTGACCTCTTCGACCGCCCGCAAGGTCTTCCGAATCTCACGCTGCTTGGTGAGCGACAACGGGTCGTTCACTTCCTGGAGGATGAGCATCGAGTCGGCGGTGATTGCCTTCACGACGCCGTCGGCGAAGCGCTCGTTCACGTGGACGATGTAGGGCCGGCGGGCGTCGGGTCCCTGGACGATGGCCAGGTACCGGCCGCGGCTCTGCACGATCCCGCGCAGGCTCACCTCGCTCGCCGAGAGGGCGGCGATGCCGGTGGGACGTGGCTGCCCCGGCTGCGGCTCGACGCCCCGGTTGACGAGGCTGACGAAGGGATCGCGCCGCCCCTCCGACCGATAGGAATACGTCTCGGTGGGCGCCGGGGCGGGCGCCTGCACCGCGGGCGCCGGCTCGGGGGCCGGCCGCCCCGCCTGGCCGGCCGCCCGGGCGGGCGAACCAAGCGCGAGCCCCAGGGCCAACAGCACTCCCGTCCGGCACGTCATGATCGGGCCCCTCATTGCCGGCTCCCCGCCGTTCGGCGCGCGGCCGGCGTCTTCTTCGTCGCCGTCGCGCTCTCGGCCTCCTGATCCTTCGGCTCGAGCAGCACGAAGGTGGTCGCGACGCAGTCGGCCGTGATCGTCGAGTTCGGCTCCTGCTTGTCCTTGCCCTTGATGTTCACGCCGCGGATGTGGATGATTCGCGGGAACTTGCTCACCCGGTCGAAGAAGATGCCGAGGTTGTGGTAGGCGCCGTCGAGCTGCAGCGTGTACGGGAACTCCGAGTGCAGCTGCTTGGTGACCGGCGTCCCCCCGGGCTTGAACCCGCGGATCGTCAGGTTCGACTGCACCGCCAGCGTCTGCAGCCGGCGCAGCAGGTCGCCGATGTCCTTCTCCTCGGGCAGCACGTTCTTGAGCGTCTCGAGGCGCGTCTCGAGCTCGCCCACCTCCGCGCGGAACTGCGCGAGCCGCTGCGCCGTCGCCTGGCTCTTGCGGATGTCCGCCTGCAGCGCGTTCAGCTGCTGCTGGCGGGCGGCGATCTGCCGGTTCATCGGCGTGACGTACAGGTAGTAGAAGGCCGCCACGCCCGCCACCGACAGGGCCAGGAATGCGCCGACCTGTCCGTACCACGGCAGCTTCGACAGTGACACAGCCACGGGCTTCCCTTTCCTGATGCGCCTGCTACGCGGCGGGGGTGCTGACGACCGCTTTCACCGAGAACCGGATCAACTCGACGCCGCCGACGCCGCGCTGGCTGTCCACCTGGCTGTCGAGGATCTCCACCGGCTTGTTGAAGAACCCTCCCAGCTCCAGGTTGCCGACGAAGTCGGACAGCGCCGTCAGCGTGGTGCACCGCCCGCTGATCGTCAGCTCGCTCCCCTGCTGCTTGATCTCGGTCAGCCAGAGCATGTCCGGCAGGCTGCGGCTGATCTCGTCGAGCAGCCGGACCGGGCCGGCCTGCCCCTTGCGCAGCTCCTCGATCAGCGCCACGCGCTGCTGGAGCTGGAGGCGGCGCGCCTCGAACTGCTCGACCTGCGCGATGAGGCCCCGCAGCCGCTCGGTTTCCCTCTGGGCGGTCACGATGTCGGCCTCGATCCGGTCGGCCTGCTTGCTCAACGACCAGTACCACCAGCCGATGCCGAGGGCGGCCAGGACCAGGATGACGCTGCACGCGAGCGTGATCTTCTGCTGCGTCGCCTGGAGGAGGCTGCCCGTGCGGCGCTTGGAACGCTCGCGTTCGACGGCAAGGAGGTTGATTCGAATCATCGGTCGCCCGCCCGTCTGAGCGCCAGGCCCACCGCGACCGCGGAAGTCGGCGCGACTTCCGCGAGGTGCTCGATCCCCAGCTTCCTGGCGTCGATCTGGATGGTGCGGAACGGGTCGAACGGCTCCACCGGGGTGCCGAACCGGTCGGCCAGCGCGTCGGCCAGGCCGTCCACCCGCGAGGTGCCGCCGCTGATCAGCACCCGGTCGATCCGTTCCGAGGCCGCCGTGGCCTTGAAGAAGTCGAACGTCTTCTGGATCTCGAGCAGCAGGTTCTCGGTCACCGAGCGCAGGATCGGCCGGACCTCGTCGGGATGCACCCCGTCGCTCGGCTCACCCCGCTTGACGCGCTCGGCGCTCTCGAAGGGAAGGCTCAGCTCCTTCTGCACCGCCTCGGTGTAGGCGTTGCCGCCCATCGAGATGTCGCGCGTGAACAGCGACTGCTGCCCGCTCACGATGTTGATGTTCACGCCGCTGGCGCCCGCGTTGAGCAGCACGACCACGGCCGACGGGTCGGGGTCGTAGTTCGCCTCGTACGCGTTCTGCACGGCGAAGGCGTCGACGTCGACGACCACCGGCACGCGGCCCGCCTGGCGGACGACCTCGGTGTAGTCGTTGATCTTTTCCTTCTTCGCCGCGACCAGCAGCACCTCCATCCCCCCGCGGGTCTCGGCCGCCGCCGCCGGCGTCAGGATCTGGTAGTCCAGGTTGACGTCCTGGATGTCGAAGGGGATGTACTGCTCGGCCTCCCAGTAGATCGACTCGGCCAGCTCGGCCTCGCTCATCACCGGGAGGTTGATCTTCTTGACGATGACCGAGTTGCCCGAGAGCGACGCGGCCACCTCGCGCGTCTTGATGCGATGGCCGTCCAGGAGCCGGCGGATCGCCTCGGCGACCGCGCCGGCGTCGATGATCGCGCCATCGACGATGGTGTCGGCCGGGATCGGCTCGATCCCGAAGCCCACAACCTTGTACGACCGGCCGGCGGGCCGAAGCTCGATCGCCTTGACCGCGCTCGACCCGATGTCCAGACCGACAACGGGCTTGGGTCTGCCAAACACGCAGTGTCCCCTTCTCGGAAACTCGGAAACGCGGGTGCCCGGGAGCGGGGCACCGACCAGAACCACCCCAGCCATTCCGCAAGCGGGGTGCCAATCAAAAAACCGCCCGAAATCGCCGATTCTCTGCCCCGCGCGTGCAGAACTTGCCACCGAGCGGCGGCAGCCGCTGGCGGTTCCCGCACAGCTTTGGGCGGCCGATTACAAATCTGACGCGCCCATCCCCGAAGCAAACCTGTTATCGGCCACTGCTCAGGTTGGGGACAGGGGGGACTGAATCTTGTCGTGCTGGGGGTGCTGGAGGTGCTGGAGGTGCTGGAGGTGCTGGTGCTGGAGGTGCTGGTGCTGGAGGTGCTGGTGCTGGAGGTGCTGGTGCTGAAGGTGCTGGTGCTGAAGGTGCTGGAGGTGCTGGTGCTAGAGGTGCTGGTGCTGGGGGTGCTGGAGGTGCTGGCGGAGGCGGAAGTTGGCGGGCTTGCCCGCCGGAGCCGTAGCCTGCCCGCCGTAGCTGCGGGCGCAGCGAGCGTTTGGCGGAGGCGGAAGTTGGCGGGCTTGCCCGCCGGAGCCGTGAGCGAAGCGAACGCCTGGCGGAGGCGGGAGCGAAGCGAACGCCTGGCGGAGGCGGGAGCGAAGCGAACGCTTGGCGGAGGCGGGTGCTGGCGGGCTTGCGAAGCGAACGCTTGGCTGAGGCGGAAGTTGGCGGGCTTGCCCGCCGGAGCCGTGAGCGAAGCGAACGCCTGG
>DAOPQX010000104.1:0-10064 GCA_035348395.1 Vicinamibacterales bacterium
CCGTCCTTGCGAGGAAGACCACCGAGCCGTTGGGGCGAACGGCCAGGGTTGCGTGCGCCGACCCGGCCGTCACGCCGCCCTTGCCCTCGCGCATCATGATGCCCGCCTGCGCCAGCGAGCCGCTCGCCTGCAGGCCCGTGAGGCGCACGGTGATCGTGCTGTGACCGGTCAGCGGCTGGCGAACGAAGTGGAAGGCGTCGGCGCTGCCGGTCATGCCCGCACCGCTGCCCGTCACCGTGAACACGCCGTTCGAGTAGGCGGCCGACCCGGCGAGGCCCACGCTGCCGAGATCACCGGCCGTCCAAGGCGACGGCATCGCGGAGCTCGGGGGCGGCGTGGTCGCGGTCGCGGTCGAGAACGACCACACCGGCCCCGCGGTCGAACCCGACGCGTTCACTCCAACGACCTGCCAGTAGTAGGTGCGGCCGGCCGTCAGCGCCGACGGCGTGTACGTCGTGGTCGCGAGACCCGTGGCGACCTGCGCCGGCGGGTTCGACGTGCCGAAGCGCACGGAGTAGCTGCTGGCCCCCGAGCACGTCCAGCGCAGCGTCGTCGCGGTGCTGACGGAGCTGGCGCCGGCAGCAGGCGACGGGGCGGAGGGCGCGGCCGGAGCCGCCGGCGGCGTGGTGGTCGTACCCGCCTGGCTCACCGTGAAGGTCCGGCCCGCGATCACGAAGCTGCCGGTCCGGGAACTGCTGGAGGAATTGGCCGCGACGGTCGCGATCACGGTCCCCGATCCGGTCCCGCTCGACCTGTTCAGCGAGATCCAGGAGACGTTCGACCCGGCGGTCCACGCGCAGCTGCTGGTGGTCGTCACGCTCGCCTGCGTGCCGCCTCCCGACGCGGGCAGCGAGGCCGAGGTCGGCGACACCGAGAACGAGCACGACGAGGTGGCGCCGCTGTGCGTCCAGTCGGTCCAGCCGACGTTCTTGCCAGGCTGCGTGGACGAGGGCTCCGGGAACGAGCTGCCGTAGAAGTAGTTGATCACCCACGGCTGCCACTCGTCGTCGCCCCCGGCCGGGAAGTCGGCCTGCTCGTGGAGCCACGTGAACGCGCGCAGCAGCGCCCGGTCCGACCAGTTGAACACGTCGTACCCCGCGCGGTCGAGAATGACCGCCTGGGCGAGCGCGCCCTGGAGCGCCTCGTACGCGTAGTTCTCCTTCGGCGGAGGCCAGGTGAACCCGCCGGCGCGGCGCTGGTCGTCCGGCAGCACGCCGTCGATGTTGTACCCCGACTTGGTGGCGCCCCTGGGGTTCACGCCCACCGGGGACGAGCTGTTGTACTGCCACGCCAGGTCGCCGTACTTGAAGCCTGCGTAGGAGGCGCGGTCACCGAGCCAGCCCTTGAAGACCTGCGCGGTCCGCGCCAGTTCCGCGGTGTCGCCAAGATACGCCGCGACCGCGGCGCGCGACCCGCCGCA
Organism: Vicinamibacterales bacterium; assembly: GCA_035348395.1. Classification (GTDB taxonomy): domain Bacteria; phylum Acidobacteriota; class Vicinamibacteria; order Vicinamibacterales; family Fen-181; genus JARKSS01. The sequence continues at coordinate 1,421 of DAOPQX010000104.1, forward strand.
GTGGGTGCCCCAGTTGTTGGGGCGCTTCTCGTGGCAGTCCACCAGGTTGCTGGGCCCGTCGTTGGTCGACGCGGTCAGCAGCGACCGGATCTTCGACCGGAACGACGAATCGAGACTCGGATCGTAGGTCCGGAGGTCGATCAGGTCGGCGGCGATGACGTACGCGGCCAGCTCGCGCCCGAGCGCCAGCGCCCTTCCGCCGTAGGTCCCGCTGTTCACGATCGACCGCAGGGCCGTCGCCACGCCGGACGCGTAGCTGGATGTGCGGGTCCGCGCGTAGACGAGGGCCTTCGCCATCACGCACGTGTTGACCTTGTCGTCCTGGTTCTCCAGGTCTGGCGTCCCGCAGCTCTTGTCGGCCGCGGACTTGAGGTTGTTCCAGGCCGTTCCAGACATCGGAAGCGACTGGAGCTCGTTCTTGTCAACCCAGATCCCCGACGAGATCTGTGCGGAGACGGTCGGCACCGTGAAGGCGGCTAGACAGATGAGTGCAGCGACGATGCGGAGGAAACCATTCACTTGGACTGCTCCCTGCAAGGATGCCCGCGCGCGGCGCGGAACAGGCTTCTGGGCCCCGGCCCCGCGTCCGCCCGCGCAGGACGGACCAGGACCGGGAATGATCGGGTGCTTGTCTGTGAGTCGGGGGGCGTCGCGAGTCGCCTATCGACCTTGTACGCGTTGACTACATGCGCGGCGCAATGAGGGATTGCCAGATTCGGGCCGTCGGAGTCCAGAGCCGAATCATGAGGATTTTGCGCAGGAAACCCGCCCTTGTCGCACCCTGGCGCGACAAAGCTGGGTTCCCGATTTCAATCCTGCTGCTGAGGTGACTTGGACGAGCGGACCGAGGCGCCCAGGCGGGAGAGACGTGCGAGCCGGGGGGTGAAGGAGCAGGGCCGAAGCCCTGCTCCAGCGTGAAACGCCGCCCTACTTCTTCTTGTGGTGCAGGCCGAAGGCGGCCCCCTGCGGGTCCATGCAGTTGGCCACCCAGTCGCCGCCCGGCACCTCCATCGGACCGTTCAGCACCTGCCCGCCGCCTGCCTTCACGCGCTCGACGGCGGCGTGCACGTCGGGCACGCGGAAGTAGAAGCCCCAAAAGGCCGGGGGCGCCTGCATCTCCGCGGGCTTCTTCATGATGCCGCCGCCGAAGCCCTGGCCCCGGCCGAACATGTGGTACTTCCCCATCGGCCCCATGTCGAGCGCCTCGGTCGGCGCCCAGCCGAACATCTCGCTGTAGAACTTCAGGGCCGCTTCAGGATCGCTGGTGTACAACTCGTGCCACGACGCGTCGCCGATCCCGGGCTCGCGATCCGGCGGAACTCCAGGCATGGCGGGCTCCAGCAACGAGAACGCCGCGCCCTGGGGATCCCGCATCGTCCGCATTCGCCCGACCTGCGGCACTTCGATCACGCCGGTCACCGCGCCGCCGCCAAGCCGCTCGATGGAGGCAACCGCCTCCTCGAGCTTCGGCGCGCCGACGTACATCCCCCAGTGCGGGGGAAAGGTCATGCCCTCGGGAATCGCCATCACGCCGCCGATGCCCGTCCCATCCTTGCGCGACCACACCCCGTAGTACCCTTCCGGCGACGAGCCCTCGAACGGCGATACCGACCACCCGACGACGTCGGTGTAGAACGCTTCGGCGCCCTTCACATCCCTCGTCATCAACTCGTACCAGAGCACGCGGCCATGCACGGATTCGGCCATCGACACTTCTCCTTCCGGCGCTCGCCGGGGTGGTAGGTTGGCGCTTCGAAAACCCGTCCCCCAGTGTCACACAACTCGCGCCGCGGACGGCCCCGGGAAGTCGTGTATCGGCTAAGATCCGGAAGCAAGAGGGGGAACGGATGCAGGCGGCGCGACTCTGGGGACGGCGGGACCTGCGGATCGGGGACGAGGAGAAGCCCTGGCCGGCAGCAGACGAAGAACTGGTCCGCGTGACCGCCGTGGGCATCTGCGGCTCCGACATCCACTGGTTCGACGAGGGAGGGATCGGCGGGACGAACGTCGTGCGCCCGCTCGTCCCCGGCCACGAGTTCGCCGGCGTGACGCCGGACGGCGTGCGCGTCGCGGTCGATCCCGCCATCCCGTGCCGGACGTGCGAGCTGTGCCGCCGCGGCCATCCCAACCTCTGCGAGCGCGTCGTCTTTGCCGGCCACGACGTGGATGGCGCGCTGCGGGAGTGGATCGCCTGGCCCCGCCGCAACCTCCACCCGCTGCCCGGCTCGTTCTCCGACGCCGACGGCGCGATGCTGGAGCCGCTCGGGGTGTCGATCCACGCCTGCCACCTCGCCCACATCGAGCCCGGCGCGAGGGTTGGCGTGTTCGGCTGCGGCCCGATCGGCTGGCTGACGATCCAGCTCGCCCTCCATCGGGGCGCCTCGCAGGTCATCGCGACCGAGCTCGCCTCGCGCCCGCACCGGCTTGCCGCCGCCGCCGAGAAGGGGGCGACGACGGTCGCGGCAGACGGCTTCGAGGCGGCGGCCATCCGCGACCTCACCGGCGGGTACGGCCTCGACGTGGCGATCGAGGCGGCCGGCGACAACGCCGCCGTCGATGCCGCGGTCGACGCGGTCCGGCCCGGCGCGCGGATCGTCCTCGCGGGGATCCCGAGCGATCCGCGTACCTCTGTCAGCGCCTCGAGCGCGCGCCGCAAGGGACTGACGCTCGCCTGGGCGCGGCGCATGAAAGAGACCTACCCCGAAGCGATTGGCCTGGTCTCGAGCGGCGCCATCGACGTCCGCTCGGGCGTGACGCACACCTTCACCCTGGCCGAGGCCGCGCGCGCCTTCGAGGCAGCTGCACGCCGCGAGGGAATGAAGGTGATGGTCGGCCTGCGCCGCGGTTAGCCGAGGGCTGAACCGGAGCTTGTGCTGTAAGCGTCTCTCGAGCGGCCTGTCAGCGGCCGGCGGCCTTGGACTGCTGCAGGCCGGCGCGAACGAGGCTCACCGCGTCCTCGGGAAGGAACGGCTTTCTCAGCACAGGGAAGCCGTGCTGCTCGCACAGTGCCGCCTCGTCTGCTGACAGCTCGGCACCGCTCGTCACCACGACCCGCAGCCGCGGGTCGGCGGCCAGCAGCTCCAGCGCCAGCGACAGCCCCTCGCCGTCGGGCAGCATCAGGTCGACGACGAGGAGATCGGGCGACTGAGCGGCTGCCAGTTCGCGCGCCCGCGCGGCGCTGCCGGCCGTCAGGGGCTCGATGCCCACGCCCGACAGCGCGTGCCCGAGCATCCGGCGCAGGTCGTCGTTCTCGTCGATCACCAGGACCACCGGGCCCGAGGCCGCGGGGTGCGGAGAAGCTGGCGCCGGTTCTTCGGCCCGCAGGGCGAGACTCTCCCCGTCCTCCGACACGCTGACCCGCACCGCCCCTCCGGGCGGGACGCCGCTGTCGGCCACCAGCGCCGCGAGCGGCTGCGTCAGCATGCGGTGCACGGTTCGCTTCAGCTCGCGCGCGCCGAACTCGTCGCTCGTCCCCCGCGCGAGCAGCAGTTCGCGGGCGGCCGGCTCGACGACGATGTCGAACGAACGCTCGCGGAGGCGGCTGTGAACGTGCTCCTGCAGCTCGGCCACGTGGTGGTCGAGGATCCCGGCGAGAGCGGCGGCGTCGAGCGGGCGGTAGGTGATGACCGCGTCGAGGCGGTTCACGAACTCGGGCGAGAAACGGCGTCGCACCGCTTCCATGCCCGCCGACCGCAGCCGGGCGGCGATGCTGGCCGGCGACCGGCGCTCGACGCCCTGGAAGCCGATCGCCGGACGAACCACGTTCAACATCTGGCGGGCGCCAACGTTGCTCGTCAGGAACACCAGGCTCTTCTCGAAGCTCACCGCGGTGTTGTCGCCGAGGCGCAGCGTCCCGCGGTCGAGGATCCCCAGCAGCAGCGCGGTGAAGGCCGGCGCCGCCTTCTCGATCTCGTCGAAGAGGACGACGGCAAGGTCGCATCCGGGCGTCACGGCGCCGAGGAGCCGTTCCTGCGTGAGAATCGGCTTGGTCTCGCGGTGGCCCACGTAGCCGGGCGGTGCGCCGATCAGCTTGGCGACCTCGTGGTCGGATTGGTACTCGGCGCAGTCGACCTTCAGCAGGTGCTTGGGGCTGCCGTGCAGCACCTCGGCGACGGCCTCGGCGGTGCGGGTCTTCCCGGTGCCTGTGGGGCCGAGGAGCAGGAAGATGCCGGCCGGCCGGTCTGGAGGATTGAGCCGCGCCTCGTACATCTGCAGGTACGGCACGATCCTCTCCAGCGCCTCGCGCTGCCCCACCACGTGGTCGGCGAGTCGTTGGGAGAGGTCGCGCGCACGCTCGGCCCGATCCGGTTCCCCGTCGGCTCCGCTCATTGGGTTTGGGATCCCTCGAGCGATTATAGCGTGCCCCGGAAAAGGAACCTCAGCGTGAGGCGCCGGCGGAGGCCCCCCAGATCAGCGCGGGCTCAGCGGTCGCATCCGAGACGCGCGTGACGCGGTTGAACCAGCGGTACATCGCCTCGCGACCGCCCTGGATGGGGCGGGTACACAGGCGGGACGCCTGTGCTACTGGCTGCTGTGCCACTGGTGGTCACTGCTCACAGGCGGGACGCCTGTGCTACTCACTTCTGTTAGAGTGTGCGGCATGAAGACGACAATCGACCGGCGGGAGTTCTGCAAGTACGGCGCGATGGGGATCGTTGGCGCGGCGGTCTCGCCTTCCCTCGCAGCCTTCGGCGGGCAGGCGGCCAGGACACGGGTGGCCATCGTCGGCACGGGCATTCGCGGGACCACGACCTGGGGGATGAACCTGCTGCGCGACGTGGGCGGCCGCGTCGAGATCGTGGGCCTGTGCGACGTCAACCCCGACCGCGTCAAGGTGGCCCAGCGCTGGATCGGCGGCGCCATCCCGACCTTCACCGACTTCGACGAGATGATCCGCTCGACGAAGCCCGAGCGGGTGATCGTGACCACGGTGGACGCCACGCACTCCGAGTACGTGTGCCGGGCGATGGAGCTGGGTATCGATCCGATCTGCGAGAAGCCGCTCTGCACGCACGACTTCCAGGCGCAGCAGATCCTGGACACGCAGCGGCGCACCGGCCGCAGGCTGGACGTCACCTTCAACGCCCGCCACGAGGCTGGCGCGATGAAGGTCAAGGAGTTGCTGCTCGCCGGCGAGATCGGCCGCCTCTACTCGGTCAGCTACGAGGAGTTCCTCGATCTCGATCACGGCGCCAGCTACTTCCGCCGCTGGCACGGGCTCAAGCAGGCGAGCGGAACGCTGCTCTGCCACAAGGCCAGCCACCACTTCGATCAGCTCAATTGGTGGATCGACGCCGACCCGGTGGAGGTCACGGCGGAGGGGCGCCTCAACAAGTACGGCGCCAACGGCCGCCTGCGGCACGCCAACTGCCGGCTGTGCCCGCACAAGAAGCAGTGCGACCTGTACTGGGACATGACCACGAGCAAGCAGCTCATGGAAATGTACGCCGATTGCGAAGACCAGGACGGCTACTACCGCGACGGCTGCCTCTACCGCCGCGAGATCAACGTGCCCGACACCTACAGCGTGCAGATCCGGTACTCGAACCAGGTGCTGGTGACCTACAGCCTGAACGCGACGGTGCCTTACGAGGGGCAGTCGATCGTCTTCAACGGCTCGAAGGGGCGCCTGGACGTGCGCAACTACAACAGGCAGCCGTGGCAGGTGCCGCACGAGAGCGAGATCCGGCTGACCCGCAACTTCAAGGACAGCACGGTCATCACGGTCGACCCGCAGCGCGGCGAGTTCTTCGAGCACGGCGGGGCCGACCAGCGGATCAAGCGAATGATCTTCGACACGTCGGTACCCGACCCCTTGTCACAGCGGGCCGGCCTGAGGGCGGGCATCCTCAGCTCGGCCGTCGGCATCGCCGGCTACACCAGCATCGAGACGGGACGGAAGGTGAGGATCGACGAGGTGGTCAAATTGTAGGAGAAAGCAGAATGTAGAAAGCTTCCTGGACGCGGTCTGGAAGCTCCCTTTCTCCATTCTGCATTTTTCATTTTCTCGGCTCCTTCACCTCCTCGCCCGTCGTCACCTGGAAGCGGCGGAATTTGGAGTAGGTGGCGCGCCCCTCGACCACGGCGCGCCTGATCAGCCCCGAGCGGCCCGAGTAGCCGATATCCGGCTGGGAGTATTTCTCCCTCATCTCGGCGGGCACCCACAGCCCCAGCGCGGGGTCGGCGCGGTAGCGGACGACGATCTCGGCGCGCGCGTCGCCGCGGCTCGCGTTCATGCGCGTCTCGACGACCGCGCCGGTCGCCGCGTCGACCAGGAACGAGCCGAAGACGGGCACGTCCTGGTGCAGGCGGTCGCCGATCAGGGTCGGCCGGGCCTGCTCGGTGTAGCGCACCCGCACCGCCTCGATGCCGCCCACGCGGTCACGTCCCGCCAGCTCGTACGCGAACCGCCCACGGTTGGCGGCCCGGAGGAACGAGAGCGGCAGCAGCGGCACGTTCGCCGTGCGCTCGACCCAGCCGACGTTGTAGCGGGCGCTCTCCTCGCCGAGCACCTCGAGCCTGGCCCGCGCATCGGGGCTCGGATCGAGGAACAACCGGCGCAGCCGCTCCTCGCGGTCGCGAACCGGCTTGCCATCCACCTCGAACACGTCCCGAAACGAGATCCAGTCGCCCGCCTCGTCCGGCCTCACCAGCAGGACGTCCGACTTGAGGTGAACCCCGCCGGCGCTTGCCGACTGCCGGTAATCCTCCTCGGCCACCAGCATCGAATACTGGCGCTCGTAGCCGTCGGCATAGTCGAACATCCGCGCGAGCAGGACCAGACGTTCGGCCTCGTCGCGGGCCTCCCGCGCCGCCAGCTTCCTGCCGGCGGCGGCCTGCGTTGCATCCGGCTCGCCGCTTGCGGCGGCAGGATCGGCGGGCAGCGCGGCGGGACCTGCCTCCAGGACCCGGTCTCCGGGAGCCGGCGAGGCCATCAGCCAGGAAGCCGCACGAACCGTGATTCCCTTCCTCGTGGTCGCAACCTCGAGGCGGTGGCGCCCGGCCCGGCCCGGGTCCGAAGCCGTCCCGATGCCGAGCACGTAGCAGGCGCCCAGGCTGCCGATCACCGCATCCACCGCGCGCGCCGGATCCCTTCCAAGCCGGGCGAAGGTGCCCCCGGTTGCCGCCGCCAGGCGCTCGAGGGGAGCGGTGGTCAGGGAGCGGCCCGCGTCACGGCCGCCCGTGGTGCGGGCGCCGAAGCCGAAGACGACGGCACGCGACGCGGCCGCGGCGCGCGCCGCCGCGTCGAGCTGCGCTCCGCTGGCAGCCGCGAGGCCGGCCGAGAACACCGCGACGACCTTGCGGCCGGGCACGGCCGCAAGCGAGTCGAGCAGCGACGCCATCGCGCCCAGCGTGTCGGGGCCCTCCGACACGTCGGCCGCGGGCGAGTTCCCCGTCCGGGGATCGAACTTGATCTGGGCTTCGGGCTTCAGCCCCGACATCGTGGCCTGCTCGGGCGCGTCGGTCGGGATCGGCTCGGCCTGCGCCTGCACCGCCGCCGGCTCCAGGCGCCCGGTGACGCGGGCGAGCGCGGCCCGGACCTCGGCCCGTTCGGGCGTGAAGCTCAGGAGAGCGGCCGGCGCCATCGGGAGGGTGACCACCGCCACGCGATCGTTGAGGCCGAGCCGGTCCAGGAACAGCCCCGCGGCCTGCACGATCGCCCGCTCATCGCCGCGCAGAAGCGACGATTGATCGACGACGACGAGCACCGTGCGCGAGAGCTCGGCCGCGAGTTCGATCCCGCCGGATCCGTCTACCCGCGACGCCGCCTCGGTCGCGGCGCCCGGCCCCCGGCTCACCCGCCGAACCCACAGGACGGTCCGCCGGGTGCCGTCCACCGTCACGATGAAATCGCCGGCGCCCAGGCCCTCGACGAAGCGGCCGTCGCGACCTGCTGCGGTGACATCGAGCGTCGCCGGCGCTGGCTCGGCACCCTGGCGTGAGACGGCATCCGGGCCCTCGGCGGCGGACAGAAGAACGGCGGCGGCGAGCGATGCGAACAACGTCGTTGGGATCATTGACGGCGAAAGGCGAACAGGGCCACGTCGGCGTAGTCGTAGGTATCGGAGGAGGCGAAGCGGGCGACGTGGAAGCGGCGCCGGCCCATCCGCCGGCGGATCGCGGCCTCGCCTGCCGCATACCCCGTGTTGTAGGCCGTGGCGTAGAAGCGCAGCCGCTCGTCGGGACCCTTCCGCGACACCGCCGGGTAGCGCTTCTGCATCACGAGCATGAACAACCGCAGGTACCGCACCTGCCACTCGAGGTCGTCGAGGCGGCGCACGCGCTGCTCCCGCAGGGCGGCCGTGTCGCCGTGCCCGAAGGCGGCGAGGCCGACCGCCTCGCGCTCGCGGCGGCCGAACAGGCGCGCGTAGTCGGACTCGACCTGCTCGGCGAACGAGGGCTTCATCTGGAAGCGGCCCACCGAGAAGTCGCTGTAGGCGCGGCCGTACTGGACGTACAGCACCTTGAGGCCCCGAACCTGGACGGCGTCCTCGAGGGCGCTGAAGCGGACCAGCTCGGGGAAGACCACGGCCAGGGCGATGCGCGTGTCCATGGGCGGCAGGCCAAGCGCCGAGGCCATCCAGGCGTTCTCACGGAGGAAGCGCTCGGCGTCGGCGTAGCGCCCGCCGAACACCGCGGAGTA
>DAOPQX010000105.1:0-10063 GCA_035348395.1 Vicinamibacterales bacterium
GCGCGAGGCGTGGGGGCGTGCGGCCTCGGCGATGCGCAGCAGCCGGCCGGCGTCGAAGGCGCGCACCGGGAGGTAGTTGTACCCGGCCCAGCAGAAGCGGCACCCGCGGGCGCAGCCTCGCACGACCTCGACGAGCAGGCGCGACCCGAGCTCGGTGTCGGGCGTGAACACGACGGTCGATGGCGGATCGCCAGGATCCGGTCCCCTGGCGACCGCCTTGCGCACCGGCACGGAGGCGCCGCTCCCCGAGGCCGGCGCCATCGCCGAGACGCGGCCCGCGGCGTCGTAGGACACGTCCACGAGGGAGGGCACGTAGATCCCCGGGCGGAGCGACAACGCCTCGAGCAGTTCGCGGCGGTCGCCGACGCGCGCGATCTCCCGAACGAGATCGGGCACGATGACCTCGCCCTCGCCCACGCACACCACGTCCACGAAGGGAGCGAGCGGTTCGGGGTTCAGAAACGTAACGGCGCCGCCCAGAACCACGAGTGGGTGGTGGCGGTTCCGCTCGGCCGCCCGCAGCGGCAGCCCCGCGAGGCGGAGCATCGTCAGCAGGTTCACGTAGTCCCACTCGAAGGACACTGAGAAGGCGAGGACGTCGAAGTCGGCGAGTGCCGTCTGGGTCTCGAGGCTGACGAGGCGCTCGGCCGGGGCGGCCTGGGCACTCGACGCGTTCAGCTCGCTTCGTGGCGGCAGGAACACCCGCTCGCACGAAACCTCGTCGGCCTCGTTGAAGAGGCGGTAGGCCGTCTGGAAGCCGAGGTTCGACATCCCGACGTTGTAGGTGTTGGGAAATGCAAGGGCGACGCGAAGGCGGCCGGCGTGGGGCTTGCGGATCGTGCCCGTTTCGCGGGACAGGATCGCCCGCATGCGCTCGCGCGTCGTCCAGGATGTCATCGTGCCGGGTATGGGCGGGAAGGCCGGGGCCAGCGGCGCAGCCGGTTGTCATCCGGCTGCGCCTCAAGAGGCGCCGGTCGCCTGTGCCGTGGATGTTCCTAGTCTACCACGCGGACCGCGACACCCCTGGGGGCGCGGCGGAGTGGTGACTCAGCCTTCCCGCTGCCGTCGCAGGAACGCGGGCACGTCGAAGGGGTGTTCGTCGGCGCCGGCGGCGGCGGTCGTCTCGGCGACCTCGGCCGGCTGGCGGAACGCCGGGGTGACCACCGCCGAGCGCCGCCGCACGGGGATCGGGGCCGCGGCGCCCGGAGCCGGGGCGGCGGCCGGGTCGTGGTGCTCCCGGTACCACGAGGTGTAGTTCCGCAGGTCCACCGGCGTGTCGGCGGCGTCGTTCGCCCGCGCGTCCTGTTTCGAGAACCCCGTGGCGATCACGGTGATCTTCACCTGGGAGCCGAGCGTGGGATCCACCACCGCGCCGAAGATGATGTTCGCGTCGGGGTCGGCGGCCGAGTGAATGATCTCCGACGCGTCGCTCACTTCGCCGAGCCCGAGGTCGGCCCCGCCGGTGATGTTGATGATCACGCCCTGCGCGCCGTCGACCGACGCCTCCTCCAGCAGCGGGCTCGAGATCGCGCGTCGCGCGGCCTCGACCGCGCGGTCCGCGCCCTCGGCGACGCCGGTGCCCATCACGGCGACGCCGCGGCCCGCCATCACGGCCTTCACGTCGGCGAAGTCGAGGTTGATGAGCCCGGGGACGAGGATCAGGTCGGAGATCCCCTGGATGGCCTGCCGCAGCACGTCGTCGGCGGCCTCGAAGGCGTGCACGAGGGTGAGCGACCGGTCGACCGCGAGGAGCCGCTCGTTGGGGATGGTGATGACGCTGTCGACCGCGTCGCGCAGGTCGGCAAGGCCGGCCTGGGCCTGCTTGCCGCGGCGGCCGCCTTCGAACGCGAACGGCTTGGTCACCACGGCGATGGTGAGCGCGCCCATCTCGCCGGCGAGCGAGGCGACCACGGGCGCGGCCCCGGTGCCCGTGCCGCCGCCCATGCCGGCGGTGACGAACACCATGTCGGCGCCCTCGAGCACCTGGAGCAGCCGTTCGGTGTCTTCGAGCGCGGCGGCACGGCCGACCCTCGGATCGGCGCCCGCCCCGAGGCCGCGGGTGAGCTTGCCGCCGAGCTGCACCTTGATCGGGGCTTCGCTCAGCTGCAATGCCTGGACGTCGGTGTTGGCGACGATGAACTCCACGCCCGGAAAGCCCGCACGGACCATCCGGTTGACGGCGTTGCTGCCGCCGCCGCCGATTCCGATGACCTTGATGCGCGCGCCGAGGCGCCGCTGATCCTCCCCCAGCTGGATCCGCAGGCCGTCCTCGAGCCGCACCGCGTCCGCGTTCGCCATTCACGCCTCCCCGTGTCGCCCTTCCGCCCCCGACCGCCCCTCAGAAGAACTCGCGCCAGATCCGCCCGATCCTCCCCGCCACCTTCGAGAACGCACCGCCGCCGTTCACCGGCACGTCCTGCTTCCACAGCCGCTGCGCCCGCTGCGCGAGGCCGACTGCCGTCGCGAGCCCCGGGCTGTTCACGTGGTCCGCGAGTCCCCCGCCGACCTTCACCGGCGCCCCCCGCCGGATGGGCAAGTCGAAGATCTGTTCCGCGATCTCCGGCAGGCCCTCCAGGATGGCGCCGCCGCCGGTGAGGACGATGCCCGAGTTCAACGACTTTTCGTAGCCGGCGCTGCGGATCTCGTCCCAGACCAGGTGGAAGATCTCCTCGGCCCTGGGCTGCAGCACCTCGGTGAGGATCCGCCGCCCCATCACGCGCGGGCGCCGGCCGCCCACGCTGGCCACCTCGATCGTCTCCTCGTCGTCCACCATGGCCGACAGCGCGCAGCCGCTTCGCCGCTTGAGGCGCTCGGCCTCGGGGATCGGCATGCGCAGCCCCACGGCGATGTCGTTGGTGAAGTGGTCTCCGCCGACGCCGATGACGGCGGTGTGCCAGAGACTGCCCCGTTCGAAGATCGCCAGGTCGCTGGTCCCGCCGCCGATGTCGAGGAGGCAGACGCCGAGGTCCATTTCGTCGGGCGAGAGCACGGCGTCGCTGGCGGCCAGCTGGCCGAGGACGGTGCCGCGCACCTGCACGCCGGCCCGGTTCACGCAGGCGATCAGGTTCTGCGTGGCGGTGACGCCGCCGGTGACGATGTGGACGTTCACCTCGAGGCGCGCGCCGGTCATGCCGATGGGCGCGGTGATCCCGTCCTGATCGTCCACGACGAAGTCCTGGGGAAGGACGAGGATGATCTGCCGGCCGCCCGGGAGCGACACCGCCTTGGCCGCCTCGATCGCGCGGCTGAGATCCTCGGGCCCGATCTCGTGGTTCTTGCCGGCGACGGCGACGACGCCGCGGCTGTTGAACCCCTTGACGTGCGGCCCGGAGAGCGCAAGGTAGGCGTTGTCGATCTCGATCCCGGCAGTCAGCTCTGCCTCGACGATCGCCTTCTTGATCGACTCGACAGCCGCCTCGAGGTTCACCACGAGGCCGCGGCGGATGCCGTGCGACTCGGCGACCCCCATGCCGACGATGTTGAGATCTTCGTGCTCGGCGGGCTCGGCCACGATGGCGGCAACCTTCGACGTCCCGACGTCGAGCCCGACGATGTACCGCTCCTTGCGTGCCACTCCGCCCCCTCCACCCGGATGCCGTAATCAGGGCCCAACGCCGTCGTTCACACCGCGTGACCCGGCGCCCGTCAGCGAGCGCCGCGAGCCGCCCCCCGCGAACCGGCCCTCGCGGCGTCGAGCGATGCAACGTAGAGCCGCTCGCCGAACCGGAGGTCCACGTAGTCGATCTCGGGCACCTGCTCGCGGAGCGCAGGAGCCACCTCGAGATACGCTCGCAGCCGCGCGAGGAAGTCCCGGTCCCCCAGCCGCACGCGCGCCGTGTCCTGGTCCACGATCACCACGGCGTTGTGCGGATCGGACACGTCCACCTGCGAGATGCGCCGGCCGATGTCGGGCTGGCGTCTCACATCCCGCAGCAGACGGTCCGCGAGCGCCGCCCGCCTCGCGTCCTCGTCGGGCCCCGCCTTGCCAGCGAGGCCGTCGAGGATTGGGAGGTCGAGGTCCTCGTAGCGCGGCCCCCACTCGTCGATCAGCACGCCGCGCTCGTCCACGAGGAACAGGTCCTCCCCGATCCGGGCGATGGCCAGCGGTGTCCGCTCCACGATCGCGATCTCGACCTCCGACGGCAACGAGCGGCGCAGCGACGCGTCGGCCACCCACGGGCACTCGAGGAGCCGCTCCCGCCACTCGTCCAGTTGCACCGACAGGATGTTCCGGCCCCGCAGTCCGTCCACCAGCGCGAGGACCTCGCCGCGCGACATCCGCACGTTGCCCGTCACGTGCAGGTCTTCGATCTGCAGCAGGCTCGAGGAGGCCACCATCCGGGCTCCGCCCCAGGCCAGCCACCCGAGGGCCGCCACCGCCGCGACCCGTCCGGCCGCCCTCAACCGGGGCGCCCACGCGGTCCGCCGCCGCGCGGGCTTCACCTGCGCCCGCAGGAAGCGCCGATCGGCCGGGGCGGTGACCGGCATCAGCCGCGCCCCCCTCCGCCGCCCTCCCGCCCGCCGGCCGCGGCAGTGAGCGCCTCGACGATGGGGCCGGCCGCGCCGCCGATCGAGCCTGCGCCGAGCAGGATCACCACGTCGCCGGGCCGCGCGATTCTCGACACCTCCCGCGGCAGGTCGGCGATCGCCCGGACGACGTGCAGCGGCGCCGCCACGGCGCGTCGCACGTGTTCGGCCAGCAGGTCGACCGTCACGCCCGGGATCGGGTCCTCGCCGGCGGCGTAGATGTCGGTGAGGACGACCTCGTCGGCGCCCGACAGGGCGGGGCCGAAGCGGTCGAGCAGCCCTCGCGTGCGCGAGTAGCGGTGCGGCTGGAACACGACGAGCAGCCGGCGGTTCAGCGCCGAGCGGGCCGCTCCGATCACCGCCGCGACCTCGGTCGGGTGGTGGCCGTAGTCCTCGATCACCAGCACGCCGCCGGCCTCGCCGTGGCTCTGGAAGCGCCGCTCGGCGCCGCGGAAGGCGTCGAGCGCGGCCGCGATCCGCGAGAACGGAACGTCCAGCTCCAGCCCGACGGCCACCGCCGCGAGCGCGTTCTGGAGGTTGTGGCGCCCGGGCACGCGGAGGACGATTTCGCCGAGACGCCTCGGGATCGCGTGGACGCCGGGCCCGTCGGCGGGCTCACGCCGCACGACCTGGCAGCGCCACTCGAACCCGGAACCCGCCACCTCGATGCCCCGGTAGTCGGCGCCCGGCTCGTCGAGGCCGTAGGTCACCACGCGGCGCGACACCGACGGGAGGAGCCGCCGCAGGTAGGGGTCGTCCGCGCAGGCCACGACCGCGCCGTAGAACGGGACCTTGTTCGCGAAGGCGACGAACGCCTGCTGCAGGTCCTCGAAGCCGCGGTAGCTCTCGAGATGCTCCTGGTCGACGTTGGTGATGACCGCGATCGCGGGCGAGAGCTTGAGGAACGACCGGTCGCTCTCGTCGGCCTCGGCCACCATGAAGTCGCCCTTCCCGAGCCGGGCGCTGCTGCCGAAGGCGCTGAGGCGCCCGCCGATGACCGCCGTGGGATCCAGCCCGGCACGCTCGAGCACCAGCGCGATCATCGAGGTCGTCGTCGTCTTGCCGTGCGCGCCCGCCACCGCGATGCCGTACTTCAGCCGCATCAGCTCGGCGAGCATCTCGGCGCGCGGGATCACCGGCACGTGGCGGCGCGTGGCCTCCACGATCTCGGGGTTGGTCGGCCGGATGGCCGACGAGTAGACGACCACGTCGGCGTCACCGACGTGCCGGGCGTCGTGGCCCTCGGTCACCCGGACCCCGAGCGAGGCCAGGTGGGCGGTCACGGCCGAGAGCTTCGCATCCGAGCCGCTCACCGAGTAGCCCAGGTTGGCCAACAGCTCGGCGATGCCGCTCATGCCGCTGCCGCCGATGCCGACGAAGTGAATCTTCCGGGTGCGTCCGAGCACAACTCCCCCGCCGGGCGGCGCGCCGCCCGGCCGACTCCTAGGTGGTCGCTGACGCCTGCTGCGAGATGTTCAGCAGGATCCCCATGGCGCCCAGGCTGACCAGCATCGACGAACCGCCGGCGCTGACGAACGGCAGCGCGATCCCCTTGGCCGGCACGAGGCTGAGCACCACGCTCATGTTCGTAAGGGCCTGCAGCGCGATCATCGTGGTGATGCCGATCGCGACGAGCGACCCGAACGCGTCGGGCGCGTGCATCGCCACCCGGAAGCCGCGCCACGCGAGGAGCACGAAGCAGGCGAGCACGAGCGACGCGCCCACGAGCCCCTTCTCCTCGGCGATGACCGCGTAGATGAAGTCGTTGTGGGCCTCGGGCAGGTAGAACAGCTTCTGCACCCCCTGCATGAAGCCCTTGCCGAGGACCCCGCCCGACCCCACCGCGATGAGCGACTGCACCACCTGGAAGCCGGCCTCGCGGCGGTGCTCGAACGGGGCCAGGAACGCGAAGATCCTCTGCCGCCGGTACCCCTCCATCATCGCGAGCTGGTACGCGACCACGGGCAGCGTCAGCAGCAGCGCCGCGAGCCACCGCGCCGGGATCCCGGCGGTGAACACGACGGCGCCCCCCACGGCCGTCAGGGCCAGGGCGCTCCCCATGTCGGGTTCGCTCACGATCAGGGCGGCGAAGACGAGCACCAGCACGCCAACCTTGGCGAAAGCCGGCAGCGGCGACTCCCGCGCCTCGAGGCGCGCGGCGATGACGGCGCCGGCGAAGAGGATCACCACGAGCTTCGCGAACTCCGAGGGCTGCACGCCGACGCCCCCGATGCCGAGCCACCGGTGAGCGTTGTTGACGGGGCGGGCGAAGAAAACCGCCACCAGCCCGACGACCGTCACGCCGACCAGGGCCTGGATCACCCGCGGGTGGCCCCACTTGCGGTAGTCCACCCTCATGGTGACCAGCATCAGGGCCACGCCGAGCAGCACCCACAGCCCCTGGCGGATGAGGTAGTACTCCGCGTCGTTCTTCCCCAGCTGCGCGCGGTGCGCGGAGGCGCTGTAGACGAACGCCATGCTGACGGCGAGCAGCACGAGAGTGCCGCCGAACAGCCACGCGTCGGTCTTCAGCTTTCGCGCCATGTCTTCTCCACGCCCCGTCCAACCGAGCCGGCACCGGGCCGGCGCCGTCAGGTGAGCGGCGGGCAGTCATCAGTCGGCCGGGGTCGGGCCACCGGCCCCGCAGGCGGGGCCGCCTGCGTTCCCAGCGGCCGGCGCCCGAACGCCACGGGTCCGACTGACGACTGCTCGCCGCTCAACTCCCCGAATCCAGTTCCTCGGCGAGCCGCGCCACCTCGCCCTTGAAGGCGCGCCCGCGATCGGCGTAGTCACGGAACATGTCGAAGCTCGAACAGGCAGGGGCGAGCAGCACGGTGCCCCCCGGCGGAGACGCCGCCAGCGCCGCGCGCACCGCCTCGGCCATCGACACCGCCTCCACGATCGCCACGGCGCCCTCGAGTGCCTGGTGCACCACCGGCCTCGCCTCGCCGATGGCCACCACCGCCTTGGCGCGCCCGGCCAGCGCCGGGACGAGGTCGCGCAGGTCGCCTCCCTTGAAACGCCCGCCGATGATCGGCACCAGCGGGCCGTCGAAGCTCTCGATCGCCCGCCGCGCCGCCTCGACGTTGGTCGCCTTCGAGTCGTTGACGAAGCGGATGCCCGCCACGGTCATCACCGGTTCGAGTGCGTGCTCCAGCCCCGTGAACGATCCCGCCGCGGCCCGCACCGCCTCGCCCGCCGCGCCCGCAATCCGTGCGATCGCCGCGGCCGCCGCGACGTCGCTGAGCAGGTGCCGGCCGATCAGCCTCACCTCCGACACCGGGAGCAGGGGGGCCTCGCCGCCTCCGGCTTCGCGCTCGACGATCCAGCCCTCGCGCACGAAGACCCCCTCGTCGAGCGGCCGCTCCACCGAGAACATCCGGCGCGGCGCGCGCGCCTTGCGCGCGGCCAGCTTCATCGCGGGCGCGTCGTCTGCGTTCACCACCACGTGGTCGCCGGGCCCCTGGTTGGCGAAGACTCGGGCCTTGGCGGCCGAGTACTCCCGGAGGTTGGCGTGCCGGTCGAGGTGATCGGCCGAGAGGTTCAGCAGCGCCGCGATCCACGGGTGGAAGGTCGAGGTCGTCTCCAGCTGGAAGCTGCTGACCTCGACGACGTGGATCGACTCGGGGGTCGAGCCCTCGACCTCCGCGCTCAGGGGGGAGCCGATGTTCCCCGAGACGCGGGCGGGAAGGCCGGCCGACCGCAGCATCTCGCCGACCAGGGTCGTGGTCGTCGACTTCCCCTTCGTGCCGGTGATCGCGATGATTCGCCCGCGCAGGAGCCGCGACGCCATCTCCACCTCGCCCAGGACGGGCACCCCCGCGCGCCGCGCGCGGTCGAGGGGCGGCTGACGCGAGGGTACTCCCGGGCTCAGGACGATCAGGTCGGCGGCGGCGAAGAGGCGCGGGTCGTGCGGCCCGAGGGCGCACGCGATCCCGAGCGCCTCGAGCCTCGTGGCCTCCGGCAGCTCGTGCTTCAGGTCGGCGAGCGTGACCCGGCCTCCGCGGCGGGCCAGCAGCTCGGCGGCGGCGATGCCGCTGCGCGCCGCCCCCACCACCACGATGCGCCGGCCGTCGATCTCGAGCTCGCTCATCGTCTACCTGAGCTTCAACGACGTGAGGCTGAAGAGCGCGCACACGATCGCCAGGATCACGAAGCGCGTCATCACCTTGGTTTCCTGCCAGCCGATCATCTCGAAGTGGTGGTGGAGCGGCGCCATCCGGAACACGCGGCGCCCGGTCAGCCGAAACGCCGCCACCTGCGCGATCACCGACAGCGCCTCCATCACGAACACACCGCCCACGATCACCAGGAGCAGCTCCTGCTTCACCAGGATCGCCACGGTCCCCAGCGCCGAGCCGAGTGCGAGCGACCCGACGTCGCCCATGAACACCTCGGCGGGGTGCGCGTTGTACCAGAGGAACGCCAGGCTCGCCCCCACGAGCGATCCGCAGAAGATCGTCAGCTCGCCCGCCTCGGGCAGGCGAACCAGCAGGAGGTACTCTGCGAACACCCGGTGGCCCGTCACGTACGCCAACGCCGTGAAGGTCGCGGCCGCGATCGTGAAGGTGCTGATCGCGAGGCCGTCGAGCCCGTCGGTGAGGTTGACCGCGTTGGACGCCCCCACCAGCACCACGACCGCGAACACCGCATACCCCCATCCGAGGTCCGGGATCAGCCCCTTGAAGAAGGGGAAGATCAACCGGGTGGTGTACAGGTTCCGGCGGTCCAGCTCGAGCAGCACCACCCCGACCGCCGCGGCAATCAGCACTTGCCACGCCAGCTTGTAAGCCGGGCGCAGGCCGTGGTGCGAGTGGCGGACGATCTTCAGGTAGTCGTCTGCGAACCCCACCGCGCCGAACGCCGCCGTCGTCACGACCGCCACCCACACGTTCACGTTCGACAGGTCGGCCCACAGCAGCGTCGGCACCAGCGCCGCCGCCAGGATCAGCAGGCCCCCCATGGTGGGCGTGCCCGCCTTGGCGCGGTGGCTGGCCGGCCCCTCGTGCCGGATCACCTGGCCGATCTGGAACTCGCGCAGGGTCCGGATCAGCCACGGGCCCAGCGCCAGGCCAATCGCGAGCGCGGTCAGGCTGGCCGCGGCGGTCCTGAAGGTGATGTAGCGGACCACGTTCAGAACCGGCCAGTCGCCGTGCCACGGGTAGAGCAGGTCGAGCAGCATCAGGCGAACTCCACCCGCAGCCGCTCGACCACCCGCTCGGTCGCGATCCCGCGCGAGCCCTTCACGAGCACCAAGTCGCCGTCCTCGACGCGCCGGACGGCCAGGGCCGCGGCCTCGTCGCTGGTGGCCGCGTGCTCGACGGCCCCCGGCGGCAAGCCCGGCGCCGCGGCGCGGCCCAGCGCTCGAGCGGGCTCGCCGCCCACCGTGATCAGCCAGGCCAGGCCGCACGCCGCCGCGGCGCGGCCGCAGCGCTCGTGCAGCGCGGTGCTCTGCTCGCCCAGCTCCAGCATCTCGCCCAGCACCGCCCCGCGGCGGGACGCCGATCGATCCGATGCCACCACCTCGAGGGCGGCC
>DAOPQX010000106.1:0-10038 GCA_035348395.1 Vicinamibacterales bacterium
GGCCGACGAGAAGCGGATCAAGGCCGTCACCGTTTGCTTCACCGACCTCGAGGGCCGCTTCCACATGCTCGATTACGACAAGAAGTTCCTGCTCGGCTCGGCCGACAACCTCACCTTCGACGGGTCGTCGGTGAAGGGTTTCGCCGAGCAGGCCGAGTCGGACCTCCGGCTCGCGGTGGACTGGACCTCGTTCTACTGGCTGCCGGCCGACGTCTTCGGGCCGGGCAAGGTGCTGGTCTTCGGCTTCGTGCAGGAGCGCGACGGGCGCCCCTACCACGCCGACATGCGCAACCGCCTCCGCGAGTTCACCGAGCAGCTGCTGCAGCGCGACGGCATCACCGCGCACGTCTCCAACGAGATCGAGGGGTTCCTCTTCAAGGGGAGCGACGTCGAGCGGCAGTATCACCTCACCAACCAGTTCGAGTTCATCTCCACCGGCGGCTACTATCACTCGCTGCCCGGCGACGCCCTGCGCCAGTTCATCGACGGCTCGGCCGAGGTGCAGCGCGCGCTCGGCTTCAGCAACGAGAAGGACCACCCCGAGGTCGCGCCCTCGCAGTTCGAGATGAACTACGGGCACACCGAGGCGTGCATCGCGGCCGACCAGGTGCAGCTCTACAAGCTGGTGTGCCGGCAGGTTGCGCAGAAGATGGACATGACCGCCAGCTTCCTCCCCAAGCCGGTCACGCGCGTGAACGGCAGCGGCATGCACACCAACCTGTCGCTCTGCCGCGGCGGGTGCAACCTGTTCTGGGACCCGAACGGCGAGGACCGGCTGTCAGCTCTCGGATGGTCGTTCGTGGACCGGGTGCTGGCCGCGGCGAACGAGCTGTGCCTGATCTTCAACTCGAGCGTCAACGCGTACCGCCGCCTCGACCCGCACTTCGAGGCGCCCAACCAGATCAAGGCCTCGGCGGTGAACCGCGGCGCGATGATCCGGATCCCGCTCGCCAACGGGCAGTCGGCGCGCATCGAACTGCGCTCGATCGCCCCGGACGCGAACCCGTACCTCGCCGTGTACGCGCTGCTGCGCACCGGCCTCGAGGCGCCGCTGCCCGAGGACTCGCTCAACGAGATCCGCCGCTCGCGCACCCGCTTCCTGCCCGACAACATCCACGACGCCATCCGGCTGTTCAAGTCGTCGCGCTTCCTGGCCGACGCGCTCGGCGAGCAGGTGCACGCCAAGTTCGCCGAGGTGAAGCAGGCGCAGGCCGACCGCTGCCCCAAGGCCCTCGGGCGGTTGATCAAGGCGTCGGAGGTGCAGTTCCACCACGAGGTGACGAATCAGTACCTGTGGAACAGGTTCTAGTCCACGGAGTCACGAAGTCACGAGGTCCCGCCTTCGCGCTTCGCCGCTACGGCGGGCAGGCACGAAGTCGCGAAGTCGAGTCGCGAGGTCGCGAGGTCCACGTCCTGTGGGCCTCGCGGCCCGATCAATCCCAGGCGGCGAGCGATCCCAACAGCAGGCCCAGGAACGCCGCGGCCCCCGAGACGATGCTCATGATGATCGTTCGGGCGGGTGAGCCGTTGTGCTGCTCCGCGACCCGCAGGACCGAGATGCGTCAACGTCGCGTTGAACCAGCCGGCGGCCGCGCTCACGTCTGCGCGCGGCAGGCCAGGTGCCGCGTCCGGCGGACCGGAAGGCGACGGGGTTTGAGCGGAGAGGGGCGAGAACGCGCCGGCCGCGAGGAGGCACGCGAGCACGATCTCAGATGCGACAACCCACGGCGAATGGGCTCAAGGCGGGCATCCGCCTACGGCGCCGCCCGGGGACACCGGCCCCGCCCCAGCTGTCCGCCACCAGCGACGCATCCCCGGCGGCATCCCGGGAATCGGCCATTCTCCGAGCGTTTTCGAGCGTTTCCACGTGGCCCTTCCTTTGCTGTCCTCATCTGCAGGAGTTGACCACGGGGGACGCCATGAAGACTCGAACTCGCCTGCTGCCCGCGCTCGCCGCCCTCGCGCTGCTCGTGGCCGGCACCGGCTGCGTCACCGCCTACGGCCAGCCGCGCTACGGCGGCCCCTACGGCGGTGGCTACGCCGACGTCGGCCGCATCGCGTACGACAACGGCTACCGCCGGGGGATCGACCGAGGCTCGGACGACGCGCGCTCGGGGCGCGCCGCGAACTACCGCAACGACCGCGACTACCGCGACGCCGACTGGGGCTACGACCACCGCTACGGCGCGCGGGGCCAGTACCGCCAGGCGTTCCGCCGCGGCTACGAGGCCGGCTACCGCGACGGCTTCGCGCGCGAGGCCCGCGGCTACGGCAACGGCCGCTACGGCGGGAGGGCGGTGCCGCGCGACGGCCGCTACGGCTATCCCGACCCGCGCTACGGTGGCTACGGCTACGCGTCGCCCGCCTACGACAAGGGGTACCGCGACGGGTTCGAGAAGGGCCGCGACGATGGCCGCGATGGCGACCGGTACGACCCGATCCGGCACAAGTGGTACCGCGAGGGCGACCGCGACTACAAGTCGCGCTACGGGTCGCGCGAGCAGTACAAGGCCGCCTACCGCGAGGCATTCAGGCAGGGCTACGAGGAGGGCTACCGCGAGGGAAGGTACCGGCGGTAGGACTCACTGACTGGCCGGGCGGTCGTGAATCGGCCGCCCGGTCAATTACGTTTTGGCGCAAAGCTCAACGGTTTCGTAATCCTGCCCGCCGCCCGCGCCCGTCCCAGACGCGCGGGGATCGCTCAAAACATTCAGCAAACTAACCATTTTCGGACCCAACGGAAGAGGTGCCAATCTTGCCTTCCCAGCTGAGGATCCGTATCGCCGCCAGACTGCTGGGAGCGTCAGCACCATGTCCGATACCACCCCCGCCCCGGGATTCTTCGACGGGCTCGGCGACCGCGTCATCGTCCGCGACCGCACGGCAGGCGCCCTCGAGGTGCTGCGCCTGCGGACCGACCTGACTGCCGATGCCGCCTTCGAGCCGAAGGTGCGTGCCCGCGTTCAGCAGCTCGCCGCACTGCAGCACCAGGGGCTCGCGCGCGTCCGGCACGTCGGCCGCCTTGCCGCGCCCGACAACCGCCTGGCGATCGTCTCCGACCTGGCCGACGGCCTCCGGCTCTCCGAGATCCTGCAGGCGACCGAGCAGATGTCGCTCCCCCTGCACACCAACGCGGCGCTCTTCCTCCTGCGGCAGCTCGTGTCCGCCGTGGCGTGCCTCCATGGCGCCGGCCCCGACGTCTCGCATGGCGCCCTCGCGCCCGAGCGGCTGGTGGTTTCGTCCACCGGACGTCTCGTCGTGGTCGAGCACGTGCTCGGCAGCGCCCTGCCGCACCTGCCGCACCCGCAGCCGCCTCGCGTGTGGAAGGATCTCCGCGTTGCGCTTCCCCCCAACGAGGAGCCGCCGTTCGGCCGGCGCGCCGACGTCCTGCAAGTGGGGCTGTGCGGCCTCGCGCTCGTCCTCGGCCGGCCGCTGCGCCTCGAGGAGTACCCGCTGCAGCTGCGCGAGCTGCTCGACCGCGCGACCGAGAGCACGGTCACCGGCGACCGCCGCCCGCTGCGCGCGCCGCTGCGGTCATGGCTGGAGCGGGCGATGGAGGCGGCCGAACCGGCCGAGGCGCCCTGGACCATCGACGAGGCTCGACGTGCGCTCGACTCGCTGTTGGCCGCCGACGGCTACCTCGCCACGCCAACGGGCCTCTCCACGCTCCTCGAGAGCGTGAAACGCTACTTCGCGGGCTCCGACCTCGATCCGGCCAAGGCCGCCTCGCCCGAGGCCGCGCCCAAGCCGCCCGCCGAAACGGGCCGGGCACACCTGGCCTCGCCCGCGCCGCCGCCTCCCCCAGCATCGGCACAGTCGCCGCAACCCGCGCCCACTGTGGCGCCGCCGGCCGCGCCGGTACAACCGCCGCCGGCCGCGTCAGTACAGCCGCCGCCGGCGCCCGCGCCGCCCGCGCCGGTTGCGCCGGTTGCGCGGCTTCGCCTCGTGTCGCCGCCGCAGGCCCCCTCGCCGCTTTCGCCCGCGCCATGGTCCGGGTCGCTGCAGGCCCCGCGCGACGCCGGCGCCGTGCGCACCGAGGGCTCGCTCGCGGTCGCCACCCCGCTGGCCGTCCCGCCCGAGGCGGCGCCCGACGACAGCTTCGCGCCGGAGGCCGGCGTGTCGTTTCCGCCCGACGAGCCGGAGCCCGAGCCGATCGTCTCCGCGCCCGCGCTGCCGCCGCCGCCCCCGCGGGCGGCGAGCGGCGCGGTTCCCGTCGCCGCCCCCACACTCCCGGCGGGCAGCGGCGCGGTTCCCGTGGCAGAACCGGTGGCTGAACCGATCGCCGCGAGCCTGGCGCGCGAGAGCCTGGCAGAGCTGGTGCACACGCGGCCGGGTTCCGGGCACCGTGCTTCCAGCGGATCCATCCGGCCGTCGCGGTCGATGTTCGGTGCCGAGCCCGATCGCGGCGTGTCGAGTCATTCGGGAGGATCGAGCCTCCCGCTGAAGCTGGGGGGGGCGGCCGGCATGCTGATCGCCCTGGCCGCAGCAGGCTGGTTCATCTTCGGTTCGGGGAAGGCGCCGGAGAAGGGCGCGACGGCGCCGGAGCGCCGTACGGCCGTGACCGCGCCGGCCCCGAAGCCCGCGGCCCCCGAGCCGGCGGCCCCCGTCGAGCCGGCACCCGCCAGGGTGCCGGGGGGAAGCGAGGTGCTCCCGGCGAGCATGGCCGGTGCGGCCGCTGCCGCCGAGGAGGCCGGCAGCCTGCAGATCGAGAGCCCGTTTGCGCTCGAGGTGTTCGAGGACGGCGTGCGGCTCGGCACCACCGACGCGCCCATCGTCCTGGCCGCCGGCCGCCACCAGATCGACCTGGTGAACCGCGACTACGCCTTCCGGGGACGGCAGGCGGTGGAGGTTCGCCCGGGGCGCGCGACACGCGTGGCGGCAAAGCTGCCGACCGGCCTGGCGAACATCAACGCGGCGCCCTGGGCCGAGGTGTGGATTGACGGGGTGCGGGCCGGCGAGACGCCGCTCGGCAACCTGTCGCTGACCATCGGGCCGCACGGCGTCGTGTTCCGGCACCCGCAGTTGGGCGAGCAGAAGAGGACGCTCGTGGTGACGGAAGGGGCCGCCACCAGGCTGAGCGTGGAGATGCAGCAATGACCACGCGCATCACTTTCGCCGCGGCCGTCGTCTTCCTGGTGCTGGCCGGCGTTCCCCTGGCGGGCGCACAGGCCGGCGACACGCTCGCGTCGGCGAGGAGCCTCTACGGGTCGGCGGCGTACGAGGAAGCGCTGGCGGTGCTCGATCGGATCAAGGCGCACGAACCGGCGGCCGACGGCCGGCAGCTGGAACAGGTCAGGGCCATGTGCCTGCTCGCGCTCGGGCGGCAGGGCGACGCCGAGCGCGCGATCGAGGCGGTCATCAGCGCCAACGCCTCCTTCGAGCCCGACCCCGTCACCACGTCGCCGCGCGTGCAGGCCGCCTTCCGCGAGGTGCGCCGCAAGGTGCTGCCGGGAATCATCCAGCAGCGGTACGCCGCAGCCAAGGCGGCGTTCGACAGCAAGCAGTACTGGTCGGCGATCGAGCAGTTCGACGCCGTGCTGACGCTGATCGGAGCGCCCGACGCGTCGGCCGGCCCGCAGGAAGCGGCGATGAACGACCTGCGGACGCTGGTGCTCGGCTTCCGCGACCTGGCGCGATCGGCGATGCCGGCGGCCCCGGCGGCGCCGGCGGTGGCGCAGCCGGCGATCGCCGAGGCGCTGCCGCCGCCCCCGCCCCGTGCGCGCCCGTTCTACGGCGCCGACGACAAGGACGTCATCCCTCCCGTAGTGATCGATCAGCGCCTCCCCCGGTGGACCGGGCCGCCGCCTGCGATGCTGGCCTCCACCCAGCGCCGCGGCGCCATCGAGGTGCTGATCGACGAGAAGGGCGCGGTCGAGTCGGCCGTGCTGCGTGCGAGGACCGCCACCACCTACGACAAGGCGCTCGAAGACCAGGCGATGCGCTGGAAGTACCAGCCGGCGACCCTGAAGGGCACGCCGGTCAAGTACCGGAAGATGATCCAATTCACGATCGAGTAGGGAATCGCTATACTCCCCCGGTGGCCACCTCGCCTGCTGACCACCTGGCCACGCTGCTCGATCAAGCCCGGCGGGGGCAGCCGGCGGCCGTCGAGGAGTTCGTCCCGATCCTCTACGGCGAGCTCCGCCGGATTGCCGCACGCTCCCTTCGCCGCGAGCGGCCCGGGCAGACCCTGCAGCCGACCGCGCTCGTGCACGAGGCCTACCTGCGGCTGCTGAAGGACGAAGACCTTTCCTTCCAGAACCGCGCACACTTCCTCGCCATCGCCGCCCGCTCGATGCGGGAGATTCTCGTCGAGCACGCCCGGGCGCGCGACGCGCAGAAGCGAGGCGGGCACCGCCAGCGGGTCACGCTCGACGAGGGGGTGGCCGCCGGCGGGCCGCGCGACGTCGAGCTGGTGGCGCTCGACGCGGCACTCGAGCGGCTCGAGCAAGTGGACCCGGCCCACGCCCGGATCGTCGAGCTCAGGTTCTTCGGCGGGCTGACCAACGAGGAGACGGCCGAGGCGCTCGGCGTGTCGCCGGCCACGGTGAAGCGCGGGTGGGCGGTGGCGCGCGCGTGGCTCTTCAGGGAACTCAGTTCAGGGCAGGGGCCGGCAGGCCGCTGACGAACGCAGCCCGAAAGCTCTCCTCGGCCGGGGGCGCGTCTTCACATTCTGGACGCACGCGCCTTCCCGGCGTAACGTGCCACCACGCACAACAGTTCGTCCATCTCGAACGGCTTGGAGAGGACCTCCGCGACGCCGACGAGGTCGGCGGTGCGCGAGCGGGCGTGTTCCGCGGCGGTCAATACGACGATTGGCAGCCGGCCTCCGTATCGCAGGTGCAGCTCGCGGGCGCACTGCCACCCGTCCATCACCGGCATCATCATGTCGAGCAGGATCAGCGCGGGCTGCCTCTGTGCAACGGCCTCCAGGGCTTCCAGGCCGTTGCGGGCGCACCTGGCCGCGTAGCCCGAGATGTCGAGCATGGTCCGCACCAGCTCGGCCAGGTCGGGGTCATCGTCGACGACCAGCACGTCCGCCGCTGAATCCATCATGCGCCGTCTCCGGGGATGGCCGGCAGCCGGATTCCCACCGTCGTCACTCCGCTATCGGCGTGCTCGGTGACGCTCCCGCCGTGCGCCTCGACGATCGCCGCCGTGACGTGACGGCTGGTCCCCATGTCCTCGAAGTCGTTGTCCGGCGCGCCGGCGGCGTGGGCGGCGTTCTCCAGATCGTGGTGGTAGGACACCTTGATCTCGGCATCGTCCCCGTTGCGGCACAGGCGAAGCAGCAGGTCGCCGCCGCGCCGCGAGGCGCGGGCGGCGGAGTGAAGGGCGTTGCGGACGACGAGCCGAAGCCGCTCGCGGTCGCCGCGCACGCAGGGACGGCTTTCGATGCGGACACGGATGTCGTGTCCGAACGAGAGCCTGGTCATCTCGGCGACGGCCTCCTCGATCAGGCCATCGAGTTCGAGTTCGGCGGGGTAGACCTGGAGCGTTCCCGACCGGATGCGCGAGAGCACGAGGAGGTTGTCCACGAGGCGGTCGATGCGCGCGCACTGGCGCTCGATCATCAGGGCCGAGCCGCGGAGCGCAGGCGGGACCCCGCTCGATATCAGCTGCGACGCCCCCTTGATGACGGCCACGGGCGTCTTCATCGCGTGCGCGGCCGCCGAGAACAGGCCGTCGCGGAGGCTCTCGAGGTGTTCCGCGGCGGTGATGTCGGTCAGCACGCTCACCACCAGCTCGGGCGCCTTCTCGATCTCCATCCGGACGCAGGCGGCCGTGCAGGAGATGACCAGCTCGGGCTTGTCGGGCGGAGTGAGGACCGCCTTGTAACGGATGGGCCCGGGTTGGTCGAACACGCGCTGCGAGACGAACTGGCCGGGCGGAACGAGGCGGCCGTCGGGGTACGACACCCTGAAGCGCCGCGAGAACTCCTCGGCGCCCATCCCGCGCAGATCGTCAGCCGTCGAGTTCAGCATCTCGACAGAGGCGGGATTCGCGTAGGCGATCGTCCGGTTGGGCCCCAGGATCAGCACTCCGTCACCAATACTCTTTACGACGGCTGCAAGGGTCCTGTTGGTCTTGGTCAGTTGCCGGGCGCTGCGCAGGGTCACCCAGTAGACAATGCCGGCGGCCAGCGCGACGAACATCCACCCCTTCGCCGTTTCGAGACGGGCAATGACCGCTCGATCCGAGACGACCCAGTACAGCACCAGGTCGGTCAGGAGGATCCACGCCGCCCCGGCCATGAGGAACACCGCGAGCACGATGAGCGCGACGCGCCGCTCGGTGGCCGGTGTGACGATGGGCCAGGTGGTCGATTCGCCCATTCGGGCACCTCCCTTGGGGGAACGTGGGCCGACCGTGCAAGCGCCGTGCTACATCCTTCTTCCGGGGCGTTACACTCTTGCCGTGGCCCGCTGGCGGCCATACCCATGCCCGAGTGGTCCCGCGTCACCGACCTCTTCCATGCCGCGCTCGAGCGTGGCCCCTGCGAGCGCGCTGCGTTCCTCGACGGTGCCTGCGGCGGCGACGAGGCGCTGCGCGCGGAGGTGATGTCGCTGCTCGCGGCCCACGAGGGGGCCGGCGGGTTCCTCGACACGCCCGCCCCCGTCGCCGAGGGGCTCACGGATCCCGAGGAGCGCACGATCTTCGAGCCGGGGCGGCGGCTCGGGCCGTACGAAGTCGTGCGCGAGATCGGGCGCGGCGGGATGGGGATCGTCTACCTAGCCACCGACACGCGGCTTGGCCGCCGGGTGGCGATGAAGGTGCTGGGACCTGCCTGCGTGGGCGACGCGCGGCGCCGCGAGCGGCTGCGCCAGGAGGCGCGGGCGGCGGCGGCTCTCTCGCACCCCGGCATCGCGACGGTCTACTCGCTCGACGAGATCGAGGGACACGTCTGTCTCGTCTCGGAATACCTGGAGGGAGAGACGCTGCGCGACGAGATCGAGCGCGGCCCCCTGCCGGTGCCGCGGCTGCTGGAGACCGGCGCGCAGCTGGCGCGCGCGCTTGCGGCGGCGCACGCGGCCGGGGTCGTGCACCGCGACCTCAAGCCCGAGAACGTCCGGCGCGACGAGTCGGGGCGCCCGCGCATCGTGGACTTCGGGATCGCGCGCCTCGCGCCGGGTCACCCGGGCGCCGGGCATCGTCTCACCCGCGTTGGCACCATCGTCGGCACGCCCGGCTACATGTCGCCAGAGCAGCGCGAGGGACTGGAGGTGGATGCGCGCAGCGACATCTACTCGCTGGGCATCCTGCTCTACGAGATGGCCACGGGACGGCATCCCTTCGAGGCGCCGGCCCTCGAGCCGGCGGTGCCTCGCGCCTTCGCTTCCACCCCGCCGCGCCTTTCTGATCTGCGCCCGGGCCTGCCGCCGGGCCTCGAGGCCGTCATCCGGCGATGCCTGATGCGCGAGGTGGAGGCGCGCTCGCAGAGTGCGCTCGAGGTGGCCGAGGATCTGGAGGCGGTGAAGGCGGGGCACCTGCCGCTTCGCCTGCGTCTGGTCGGTGATAGGCCGCTTCCGACGCTCGAGGAGCCCGAGCCGGCGCGGCTCTGGTGGCGCTGGCACCAAGTGGCGACCCTCGCGGTCGAGGCGGCGATGATCGTCCCGGTGGCGCGGCTGCACGCGCTCGAGGGGACCGACGCGACGCTCGCCGTGCTGCTGGCCACGATCGTGACCGCGGTGCTCAACGGCACCATCCGGGTTCACCTGCTCTTCACATCGGCGTTCAACCGATCGGCCCTGGCCGCGCAGCTCGAGCGCACGCGCTCGACGCTTCAGGCCTCGAGCCTGGCGTTCGCCGCCTCGCTGTTCGCCGCGTCCCTCGCCGGCGCGCGCCGCTACACCGTGGCCGCGGGGATCATGGCCGCCGTGGCGATTGGCTGGGCCGTGGTGTCGCTGCTGGTCGAACCCTCCACCCGCCGGGCGGCGTTCAGGGAATAGGGGCGACCCTTGTGGTCGCCCGATTCGGCTCGCGGCTCCCGCCTTCGCCAAACGCTCGCTACGCTCGCGGCTCCGGCGGGCAAGCAGG
>DAOPQX010000107.1:0-10035 GCA_035348395.1 Vicinamibacterales bacterium
ACTTGTCGTTGGAGATGAAGTGGCGGAGCACCTCGAGGAGGCCGTAGTAGGTCTGCCGCAGCTCCTCGCACTGCGCGGCCTTGTGTTCGTAGAGCGTGCCGGTCGCGTAGGCCGTCACCATCAGCACGCAGGCCCACAGCCCCACGTCCACCATCGCCGCCTCGGGCGACAGCGCGGCCGGGCTCATGCCCATCAGCGCCGGGTTGGCGTACAGCACGCCGCCGACCACCAGCGCGCTGGCAAGCGCGGTCAGCGTGGCGTGGCGGCGGCCGTAGCAGTATGCAGAGAGAAGGGTCGGCAGCGTGTAGAGCGCGAGCACCATCCGCTGCGAGGTCGCGAAGTTCAGGATCGCCGCGATCACGAAGACCGACAGGACGATCCACAGCTCCTTGTTGACGACTTCGAGCTGGCGCCACAGCAAGCCGAGCGCCCGGTGAGGGCGTGTCCCGAGGACCGGCGCGGCAACCGTTGCCATTTGAAACACCTCGCGCGCGCTGGCCGTTCGCTGGCCAACGATTGTTTCGGCGCCGGACGGCCCGGCCTTTACGCGCCTGTATAATTGCGCTATGCCCCCAGCGACCGGTTCCCCCGCCGGCCGGCGCGAGTTCACGACCGTCTCGGGCCGCCCGGTGCGCGTCCTCTACACGCCGGCCGACGTCGCCCACCTCGACTACGCCCGCGACCTGGGCGACCCCGGCACCTTCCCGTATACCCGGGGCATCCACGCCACCGGCTACCGCGGCAAGCTCTGGACGATGCGCCAGTTCGCGGGGTTCGGCACGCCCGGCGAGACCAACGCCCGCTACAAGGAGCTGCTGGCGAACGGCGGCACCGGGCTCAGCGTGGCGTTCGACCTGCCGACACTGATGGGGCGCGACCCCGACCACCCGCTCTCGCTCGGCGAGGTGGGGAAGTGCGGCGTGAGCATCGTCTCGCTCGC
Source organism: Vicinamibacterales bacterium (assembly GCA_035348395.1). GTDB lineage: Bacteria > Acidobacteriota > Vicinamibacteria > Vicinamibacterales > Fen-181 > JARKSS01. The sequence goes on from DAOPQX010000107.1 coordinate 941, forward strand.
GGACATGGAGGCGCTCTTCGACGGGATCGATCTGTCGTCGATCACCACGTCGATGACGATCAACTCGCCGGCGCCTGTGCTGTTCGCGATGTACCTGGCGGTGGCCGAGCGGCAGGGTGCCGACTGGCGGCAGCTCTCCGGCACGATCCAGAACGACATCCTCAAGGAGTTCATCGCTCAGAAGGAGTTCATCTACCCGCCCCGTCCCTCGATGCGCCTGGTCACCGACGTCTTCCGCTTCTGCCGCGACGAGGTGCCGCGCTGGAACACCATCTCGGTCAGCGGCTACCACATCCGGGAGGCGGGCGCGACGGCGGTCCAGGAGCTGGCCTTCACGCTGCGCGACGGCGTCGAGTACGTGCAGTACGGCGTGGACGCCGGGCTGGGGGTGGACGAGTTCGTGCCGCGGCTCTCCTTCTTCTTCAACGCGCACAACGACTTCTTCGAGGAGATTGCGAAGTACCGGGCGGCCCGGCGCATCTGGGCCCGGGTGATGCGCGAGCGGTTCGGCGCGCGCGACGAGCGGTCGCTCAAGCTGCGCTTCCACTCGCAGACGGCGGGAGTGTCGCTCACCGCGCAGCAGCCGTACAACAACGTCGTGCGGACGGCGCTGCAGGCGCTCGCGGCCGTCCTCGGCGGCACCCAGTCGCTGCACACCAACTCGCTCGACGAGGCGCTCGCCCTTCCGACCCGGGAGGCCGTCACCCTCGCGCTCCGGACACAGCAGATCATCGCGCACGAGAGCGGGGTGGCCAACGTCGTCGACCCCCTCGGCGGGTCGTACTTCGTCGAGCACCTCACCGGCGAGATGGAGGGCGAGGCCCTCGACATCATGGGCGTCATCGACGCGATGGGCGGAATGGTGGCGGCAATCGAGCGCGGGTTCCCCCAGCGCGAGATCGCCGAGAGCGCCTACCGCTACCAGCAGGCCGTCGAGCGGCGCGAGAAAATCATCGTCGGCGTCAACGAGTTCGTGGCGGACGAAGAGGAGCCCGTCCCGATCCTCTACATCGACGAGGCCGCCGCCGACCGGCAGCTTGCCGGGCTCGAGCGTCTCCGCCGCAATCGCGACGGCGACCGCGTGCGCCGCGCGCTCGACGGCTTGCGCGAGGCGGCCGCCGGGACGGCCAACACGATGCCCCCGATCCTCGAGGCCGTCCGGGCCTACGCCTCCATCGGCGAGATCTGCGACGCGCTGCGCGAGGTGTGGGGCGAGTACGAGGAAGTGCCGGCCATCTAATCGACCACCTATGCCGCGAATCCGCGTCATCATCGCCAAGCCGGGCCTCGACGGCCACGATCGGGGCGCCAAGATCATTGCCCGCGGCCTGCGCGACGCCGGCATGGAGGTGATCTACACCGGCCTCCGCCAGACCCCCGAGCAGATCGTCGCGGCCGCCCTGCAGGAGGACGCCGACGTCATCGGCCTTTCGATCCTCTCCGGCGCGCACACCCGGATCTGCCCGCGCCTGATGGAACTCCTGCGCGAACACGGGCTCGACGACGTGCTGGTCGTTCTCGGGGGCATCATCCCCGACCCGGACGTGCCGGCAATGCAGGCGCTCGGGATCCGTGGCATATTCCGGCCGGGGGCGTCGATGGCCGAGATCGTCGACTTCATCGAGCGCAACGTCCGCGCGAGGGAAGAGCAGGGCTGAAGCCGCGCCGGCTGCTTACTCCGCGAGGCGCGGGGCCGAAGCCTCGGTGCAGGGGCGCGGGGCGCTGAAGACATGGGGCGAACCGGCCGATAACCCGGCTGTCGCCTCCCGCGGCGGTTGTGGAGGCGCTCGTGCCGGAGGGTCGAGGGCCGAATGCCGCACAAACTCCTGCTCGCCGACGACAGCGTCACCATCCAGCGGGTCATCGAGTTGACCTTCGCCGACGAGGACGTGCGGGTGAAGGCCGTCAGCACGGGCCAGCAGGCCATCGACGAGGTGTCCTCGGATCCGCCCGACATCGTGCTCGCCGACGTGGGCATGCCCGAGCGCGACGGCTACGAGGTGGCCGCCTTCGTCAAGGGCCGGCCCGAGCTGGCCCACATCCCGGTGCTGCTGCTGACCGGCGCCTTCGAGCCGGTGGACGACGCTCGCGCCGCCGCCGCCGGCTGCGACGGCGTGCTCGCCAAGCCGTTCGAACCCCAGATACTCATCAGCCGCGTGAAGGAGCTGCTCCCCAAGGCGGGCGCGCCGGCCCGGGCCGGCGTGCACGCGGCGGCAGCCGAGGCGGCCCCCGCGCCGTCCTTCGACGCCGTGCCGCCCGCGCCCCCCGGCGAAGAGGAGGCCGCCCTCGACATGCACGCCCTGCTCGACTCGCAGCCCGGACGTTCACCCGAGGCGGATGTCTCGCTCGACGACTACTTCGACCGTCTCGACCAGGCGTTCGCAAGCCTGGCCGGGGGCGCCGGCAGGGCGGGGTCTGTCGCCCCCGAAGGGTGGGGCGGGCCCGCCGAGGCGCCGGCCACCGCGCTCGAACCCGCCGGGCCGCCGGCCGTGCCAGCCGCGCACGCGCCCGCGCCGCCGCAGGCGCTTCGCGCGGTCCCTGCCGCCGATCTCTTCTCCAGCGTTCTCGAGGCCGAGGCCGCGGGCGCGCCGGCGGCCCCATCGCCGCTCGCCGTGTTCGTGCCGCCGCCGCCCCCGGTGACCGACGAGCTGGTCGAGCGGATCGTGCGCCTGGTGATCGAACGGATGGCCGAGCGCGACGTCCGGGAGGCTCTCGCCGACACGGTGTCGCGGGTTGCCGAACGGCTCGTCCGGGAGGAAATCGAGCGCCTGAAAGCGCTTCCGCGCTGATCCGGGTCGCCGCCCGCCTTGCCCCGGCCCGGCCGTCGGGCCTCCTCATCCTTGCGGCCCGGTCGAAACCCCAGTACGATCTTCAGCTGTGAAGACACCGTTGCCGAAGGGTTTCGACCACGCGGACGTCGATCCGAAGTGGTATGCGTTCTGGGAGTCGATCGGGGCGTTCCGCGCCGACCCCTCATCCGACAAGCCGCGCTTCAGCATGGTGATCCCGCCGCCGAACGTGACGGGCTCCCTGCACATGGGGCACGCGCTCAACCACACCCTGCCCGACATCGTCGCCCGGTGGAAGCGGATGCAGGGCTACGACGTGCTCTGGCTGCCGGGAACCGACCACGCCGGCATCGCCACACAGAACGTCGTCGAGAAGCAGCTGGCCCTCGAGGGGAAGACCCGGCACGACCTCGGGCGGGAGGCGTTCGAGGCGCGGGTGTGGGAGTGGGTGCGCCAGAGCCACGGCACGATCACCGGGCAGATGCGCAAGCTCGGCGAGTCGGTGGACTGGAGCCGCGAGCGGTTCACGCTGGACGAGATGCTGTCGCGCGCCGTCCGGCGAGTATTCGTCTCCCTCTATCAGGACGGCCTCATCTACCGCGGCACCTACATCGTGAACTGGTGCCCGCGGTGCCGCACCGCGCTCTCCGACCTGGAGGTCGTGCACCAGCCCAAGGCGGCGCAGCTGTGGTACGTGCGCTACCCGGGGACCAAGGGCGGCCGCGGCGTGACGGTGGCCACCACGCGCCCCGAGACAATGCTGGGCGACACGGCCATCGCGGTGAACCCCGGCGACGAGCGGTACCGCGACCTGGTGGGCGGGCACGTGATCCTGCCCATCATCGGGCGCGAGCTGCCCGTCATCGCCGACGAGTTCGTGGATCCGGCGTTCGGCACGGGCGCCGTGAAGGTGACGCCGGCCCACGACCCGAACGACTTCCAGATGGGTCAGCGGCACGGCCTGCCGCAAGTGGCGGTCATCGACGAGGACGCGCGGATCACCGCCGCCGGCGGCCCTTACGCGGGGCAGGACCGGTTCGCGGCGCGCGAAGGGATCGTGGCCCAGCTCGAGCGCGAGGGGCTGCTCGAGAAGATCGAGCCCCACGAGCACGCGGTGGGCACCTGCCAGCGCTGCGGCACGGTGGTCGAGCCCCTCGTGTCGACGCAGTGGTTCGTGAAGGTCGCGCCGCTGGCGAAAGAGGCGATCAGGGTGGTGGAGCAGGGGAAGATCCGGTTCTTCCCCGAGACCTGGACCAAGACGTACTACGACTGGATGTACAACATCCACGACTGGTGCATCTCGCGCCAGCTGTGGTGGGGCCACCGCATCCCCGCCTGGTACTGCGAGGCGTGCGGGGAGATGATCGTCTCGGAGCAGGCACCCGAAAGGTGCCCGTGCGGCGGGACGCTCAGGCAGGACCCCGACGTGCTCGACACCTGGTTCAGCTCCCAGCTCTGGCCGTTCAGCACGATGGGGTGGCCCGACCGCACCGGGGACCTGGCGCGGTACTACCCCACCGACCTGATGCTGACCGCCTTCGACATCATCTTCTTCTGGGTCGCGCGAATGATCATGGCCGGCGTGCGCTTCGCCGGCGACATCCCGTTCCGCGAGGTCTACATCACCGGCCTCGTCCGCGACGAGGGCGGCCGGAAGATGAGCAAGTCGAAGGGGAACGTCGTCGACCCGCTGGAGGTGATGGACGAGATCGGCGCCGACGCCCTCCGCTTCACGCTGACGGCGATGGCGGCCCCCGGGATGGACATCCCGCTCTCCGAGGGGCGGATGCAGGGCTACCGGCAGTTCATCAACAAGATCTGGAACGCGTCGAGATTCGTGTTGATGAACGCCGGCGAGCTGGAGGAGCGGCCCGAGATCCCGGCCGGCGCGCCGCTCGCGCTGATCCACCGGTGGATCCTGCATCGCCTGAACGTGGTGACCGGCGAGGTGCAGGAGAGCCTGGAGACGTTCCGGTTCGACGTCGCGGCCGATCGCCTCTATCACTTCTTCTGGGACGAGTACGCGGACTGGTACATCGAGATGGTCAAGCCCCACCTCCAGGCCGGGGGCGACGAGGGGCGCATCGCGCAGGCGGTGCTGCTCGAGGTGCACGACCGCACGCTCCGGCTGCTGCACCCGATCATCCCGTTCGTGACCGAGGAGCTGTGGCAGCACCTGCCGCGCAGAGCCGGCGACGGCCCCACGGTGACGCTCGCCGCGTGGCCGAAGGTCCGCCCCGAGTGGGTGGACGAGGCGGCCGACGCGGAGGTCGGCCTGCTGCAGGGGGTGGTGACGACGATCCGGACCGCCCGGGCCGAGGGGAAGGTGAAGCCGTCGGCAAAGGTCGGGGTGACGCTCGAAGGGGCGGGCGAGGAGCAGGTGCGGATCCTGCGGGCGCAGCAGCGCTACCTCACCACGCTGGCAGGCCTCTCCTCGTTCGAGTTCGGGGCCGAGGCGCCGGGCGGCGAAGACCTGGTGACGCGCGTGCTCGGTGATCTGCGGGTCCACATCCAGCTGCCTCACCGCGACCGCGGGGCCGAGGTGGAGAAGCTGAGGAAGCAGCTGGCCGACAAGCTCCGCGAGGTGGCTGGCGTGGACGCGAAGCTCGCCAACGAAGAGTTCGTCGCGAAGGCGCCGGCCCGGGTGGTGGAAGGGGCGCGGGCCCAGCGCGACAAGCTGCTCGTCGAGCAGCGGCGCATCGAGGAGACGCTGCGCGAGCTGGGGGAGCCATGAGCCCCGGGGAGACGCCCGCCGCGGTGCCTCCCGACCTGATCGCGGCCCTCGACGCGCGCCGCGCGCGGCTGGGCGGCTTCGCAGCCTTCCTGAGATATTTCAAGAGCGTCGGCTCGACCAACGACGTGGCCGCGCGGCTGGCGGACGCGGGGGCCCCGCACGGGGCGGCCGTCATTGCGGTGGCGCAGGAACGGGGCCGCGGCCGCATGGGCCGCGGCTGGTTCTCGCCTCCCGGTTCGGGTCTTTACGTGTCGGTGGTCCTGCGTCCCGCGGCTCTCGGCGCGGGGTTCGGGAGCGGGGCTTCCGGGGCGAGCGTGGCGTCCTCGGTCACCCTCAGCGCGGGCGTGGCCGTTGCCGAAGCGATTCGCGAGGTGTCGGGCCTGCGGGTCGAGATCAAGTGGCCCAACGATCTCGTCGTGGGACGCCGGAAACTGTGCGGCATCCTCGCCGAGGCGAGCGCCGCTGCATCGGGTCTCCAGCACGTCGTGCTCGGCTTCGGCATCAACCTGCGGGCGGCCGGCTATCCACCCGACCTGGCAGGCCGCGCCACCTCCATCGAGGAAGAACTGGGGCGGCCCGTCGACGAGCAGGTGCTGCTGGCCGAGGCCCTGGCCCGTCTCTCGGAGACCATCTCGGGGCTGCCGGTGCGAGGCCTCGAGGCCGTGCTCCGCCGCTGGCGTGAACTGTCCCCCTCCGCGTCCGGCGCGCGCGTGGAAGTTCTCGCGGGGGCCGGCCGCTGGGAAATTGCGACCACCGCGGGAATCGACGACGACGGCGCCCTGCTGGTGACCCGCGCCGGCTCGATCCACCGCGTCATCGCCGGCGAGGTTCGCTGGCTCTGAGGCCGTTCCATGCTGCTGGCCCTCGACATCGGCAACACCAACATCGTCGTCGGCGTGTTCGACGGCAACGACCTTCTCCACAGCTGGCGTTTGTCTACCCTGCGCCAGCGGACCGCCGACGAGATGGGCATCTGGCTGGTGCAGCTGTTCCGGCACGGCGGGTTGGAGGTGGGGGGCGTCGACGGGGTGGTGATGGCGTCGGTCGTGCCCACCCTGACGCGGCCGACCCTCGAGATGGCGAAGCGGTACTTCGGCCACGCGCCGCTGGTGGTGGACGGCGAGGCGAAGACCGGCATGCCCGTTCTCTACGAGGCCCCCGCGGAAGTCGGGGCCGACCGCATCGTGAACGGCGTCGCCGCGTTCGAGCGGCACGGGACGGCAGACGGCCGCCCGCGCGCGCTCGTCGTGGTGGACTTCGGCACCGCGACGACCTTCGACGCCATCACCAGCCGCGGCGAGTACCTTGGCGGCGTCATCTGCCCGGGCGTGACGATTTCCGCCGACGCGCTGTTCGAGCGGGCCGCCCGCCTGCCGCGCGTGGACGTGCGCAAGCCGGCCGCGGTCATCGGGCGGACGACCGTCGGGTCGATGCAGTCCGGCCTGTTCTACGGGTACGTCGGGCTGGTCGAGGGGATCGTCGAGCGGATGAAGCGCGAGCTGGGGGCGCCGGCGGGCTGCGTGGCGACGGGCGGCCTCGCAGAGATGATCGCCCCCGAGACTCCGGCCATCGAGGCCGTGGACCGCGACCTGACGCTGCACGGCCTGCGGATCATCTGGGACAGGAACAGGGGGTAGGGGCGAGTGGCCGGGATGGATCCCGATCAGTACTGCCGCGAGATCGAGTCTTACCTGTGCCGGCGCAACGCCGGGCACCTGGTGCGCCTGGTCGGCCCCGCCTTCGAGATGGTGGCGGGGTGGGCGAGGACCGGCATCCCGATCCGCGTAGCCTGCGCCGGCATCGACCGCTACCTCGATCGCCACGACGCGAAGGCGGGCGGCGCGCCGGCGGCGCGCCGGCGGCCCGTGCGGGCGGAGTTCTGCGAGGCCGACGTCCTGGACGCGTTCGACCAGTGGCGGCGGGCCGTGGGCCTCGGCACGGCTGGCAGCGCCGCGCCCGAAGCCGCGGCGGGCGGCGGGGGACACCAGTCGCTCAGAGCGCACCTCGATCGGGTGGCCACCCGCCTTACCGATCGATTGGCCGACGGATCGGTCGCGCCGATCCTGGAGGCGCACCTCGAGCGCCTGCTCGACGAGCTGTCGCGGATGCGCGAAGGGGCCAGGACCGTGCGGGGGGAGGCGAGGCAACAAGTGATCGCCCGGCTCGAGGAACTCGATCGGGCGCTGCTGGAGGCGGTGCAGGCCGCGGCGGGGGCCGAGCTGCTGGAGTCGGCCACGGCGGAGGCGGAGGCGGATCTGGGCGACTTCCGCACGCGGATGGCGGCGGCCGAGTACGCGCGGGCGCGCGACGCCGCCGTCCGGGCGTTGCTGCGCGATCGCTGCCGGCTTCCCGTCATCGCTTATTGAGAATCGGATGAGATTTGGGGCCAGGCCCCATTTCCCGATCCGCGGGGCCGCCGCCCTTCGCGGGTCCCGGTTCGCTTGTTGAGACCGAGGTGAGAAATGGGGCCTGGCCCCGGGGCTGCGCTACTCAGGGCAGGGAACGTCGTCGCGCTGGATGTCGAGAAACCGGCGGCGGGGGGGCGGATGCTCGCCCGTCACGACGGGCTCGTCGTCCTCGTCAGCGCCGCCATCCCTGGCGAGCAGGTGCGTGCGCTCGTCCAGCGCACCAGCGCCGGCGTCGCCTACGCGGTCACCGTCGAGGTGGTCAAGGCCAGCCCCGATCGGCGGCCGGCCGCCACCGACTGGGCCTGCGGCGGCAACGTCTACGCGCACATCGCCTACCCCCGCCAGCTCTCGCTCAAGGCCGAGATCGTGCTCGACGCCCTGGCCCGGATCGGCCACATCACCCACCAGGCGCCGATCGAGGTGAGCCCCTCGCCCGAGCGAGGCTACCGGATGCGGGCGCGGTTCCACCTCCGCGGGTCGCACATCGGGTTCTTTCGCGAGGGCACCCACCACTTGTGCGACCCGGCCTCCACCGGCCAGCTCCTGCCCGAGACGGACCGGGTACTGGCCGGCATCGGCGAGATCCTGCGGACGGGCCGCCTCCAGGGGGTGACGAGCATCGAGCTGGCGGAGAATGTTCCCGCAACGGAGCGGGCGCTGCACCTCGAGTTGGAGCGACCCGTCCCGCCGGCCGGGCTCGAGCTGCTGGCGCGTATCCCGACCGTGGTGGGGGTGAGCGCGTCGTTCGGCGGAGCGTCCCCTTCGGCGGGCCGCCATCCGGGCCAGGGCCAGGGGTGGCGCCGCACCATGACCGCCGGCGGGGCGGCCTGCGTGCTGGACGATCTTGCCCTGCCCGACACGCCTCCGTTCCGCCTGCAGCACAACGCCGCCGCCTTCTTCCAAGGCAACCGCTACCTCCTGGCGCCGCTGGCGGCGAGGGTTTGCTCCCTGGTTCCGCGGGGACCGGTCATCGACCTGTATGCGGGCGTCGGGCTCTTTGCCGCGGCCCTCGCCGCCTCGGGCTGGGAGCGCGTGGTCGCCGTGGAGAGCGACCGGGCCGCCGCCGCCGACCTGCGGGCCAACGCGGCCCCGTTCGGCGCGGCCCTCGAGCCGGTGGAGATGCCGGTGGAAGACTACCTGGCCGGGCACCAGTCGGACGGCGCA
>DAOPQX010000108.1:0-10033 GCA_035348395.1 Vicinamibacterales bacterium
AACGCCAGCGCGTGGTCGTCGTCCTCCGCCAGGTAGTCGGCCACACCCGACAGCCGCGTGTGCACGTCGGCGCCGCCCAGCTCTTCGGCCGTGACGTCCTCGCCCGTCGCCGCCTTCACCAGCGGCGGCCCGGCCAGGAAGATCGTCCCGGTGCCCCGCACGATGACCGTCTCGTCGGCCATGGCCGGCACGTACGCGCCGCCAGCCGTGCACGAGCCCATCACCACCGCAACCTGCGGGATGCGCTCGGCCGACATCCGTGCCTCGTTGAAGAAGATCCGGCCGAAGTGCTCCCGGTCGGGAAAGACCTCGGCCTGCAGCGGCAGGAACGCCCCGCCCGAATCCACCAGGTACATGCAGGGGAGCCGGTTCTCGAGGGCTACCTGCTGAGCCCGCAGGTGCTTCTTCACCGTGATCGGGAAGTAGGTGCCTCCCTTCACGGTCGCATCGTTGGCGATGACGACGACCTCACGGCCGCTCACGCGTCCGATCCCGGTCACCAGCCCGGCGGCCGGCGCCTCGTGGCCGTACATCTCGAAGGCTGCCAGCGGCGACAGCTCGAGCCACGGGGACGCCGGGTCCAGCAGCCGCTCGACCCGCTCGCGCACCGGCAGCTTCCCCTGATCGCGGTGACGCTCGAGGGCCCGCGCCCCCCCGCCTCGCCGCGCCTCGGCCAGCCGCTCCCGCAGCTCGGCCACCAGCCGCGCCATCCGCTCCCGGTTGGAGCGGAATCGCTCGGAATCGGCCTGGATCCGGGTCTCGAAGACGTTCATCGTGTCGGGTGGCCCGTCAGACATTATTCCAGATTGTGGCTGTTTTTCCTCGTACGAAAACCGAACAGAGTGTCGAATAGGTGACATTCGGGGTTCAGTGTGTATAATTTCCGCGGGCTTCATTCACCGCCTCCCCCCATTCATTCTGCAGAGGCAGCACGGCAACGGCCAGCGACGAGCGGGCCCCGCCGGATGGGGGAGGGCAGTTGGTTTTCGAGGGCGCATGACCGTCAAACGCAAGAAGCGCGTGCTCGTCATCGACGACGAGCCGGCGATGACCGACTGGCTGAAAGCCGTGCTCGAGCACGGCGGCTACGAGGTGCGGACGGCCCTGATCGGGGCCCGCGGCGAGGAGATCTTCCGCAGCTGGCGCCCCGACGTCGCCGTCACCGACATGGTGCTTCCCGACGTGGACGGGATCGACCTGCTGCACCGCTTCAAGGAGAGCCAGCCCGAGACCGAGGTGGTGGTCATCTCGGGCCACGGCACCATCTCGAAGGCGGTGTCGGCCATCAAGGCGGGGGCGTCGTACTTTCTCGAGAAGCCGATCGACTCGGACAGCCTGCTGACGCTGCTCGAGAAGGCGATGGAGCGGAAGGACCTGCAGACCGAGAACCTGCAGCTCAAGCAGAAGCTGCAGGACAAGTTCAAGTTTGCCAACATCATCGGCAAGAGCAAGAAGATGCAGGAGCTCTTCGAGCTCATCGAGAGCGTGGCGGCCTCCGAGGCCAACATCCTGATCCAGGGCGAGAACGGCACGGGGAAGGAGCTGATCGCCAACGCGATCCACTACAACAGCAAGCGGTCGAAGGGGCCGTTCATCAAGATCAACTGCGCCGCGATCCCCAAGGACCTGATCGAGTCGGAGCTGTTCGGGTACAAGAAGGGGTCGTTCACCGGCGCGACGATGGACAAGGAGGGGCTCTTCGAGATGGCGGAGGGGGGCTCGCTGCTCCTCGACGAGATCGGCGAGATGCCCTCCTACCTGCAGACCAAGCTGCTGCGGGTGCTCCAGGAGCGCGAGTACCGGCCGATCGGCAGCGACCGGATCGTCCACGTCGACTTCCGGCTCATCACGGCCACCAACATCGATCTCGACGCCGCGCTCCGCGAGGGCAAGCTGCGGGAGGACCTCTACTTCCGGATCAACACGATCACGCTGCGGGTGCCCCCGCTGCGCGAGCGCACCGAGGACATCCCGCTGCTCTGCGAGCATTTCCTCGAGAAGTTCTCGCAGCGCTACCAGAAGAACATCCGCGGGTTCTCGCCGGCGGCCTACCACGTGCTGATCCGGAACCGCTGGCCGGGCAACGTCCGCGAGCTCGAGAACGCGATCGAGCGGGCGGTGCTGGTGTCGAAGGGGTCCGAGCTGCAGCCGTCCGATCTGCCCGAGACGCTGCGCGAGGAGACGGCCGCGCCGGCCGACTTCGCCTTCCCGCCGCACTGGACGCTGGCCGAGATCGAGAAGATGGCAATCCTGCAGACGCTCCAGCGGACGAACTGGAACAAGCAGGAGGCGGCGGCCATCCTCGGCCTCTACCGGCCCACGCTGTACAGCAAGATGAAGAAGCACGAGATCCGGGACATGGGCCGGGCGGCGCGTCAGCAGGCCGCAGCCGAACGCTGAGCCGGCCCGCGGTTGGTCAGTCTTACCGCTGAGGTTGGCCCGTTTTTCGCATCGATCTCTGCCGTGATCGACCGGCTCGGCCGCTCGGTGCTCGATGCGCTTGCCGCGGTGGGCGAGGTGTCGATGTTCGCCGGCCGCGCCCTTCGCGACACCTTCCTTCCCCCCTACGAGTTCGGCGAGTTCTTCCGTCAGCTGTACGAGCTGGGCTGGCGCTCTGCGCCGCTCATCGCCGCTTCGGGCGTGGCAATCGGCGTGGTGATGTCGATGCACACCCGCTCCACGCTCGAGCGGTTCGGCGCCGAGGCGATGATCCCGGCCGGCCTCGGGCTGTCGGTCGTGGCCGAGATCGGCCCGCTGATCACGGCGCTGCTGATGGCGGGGCGCGCGGGCGCCGGGATCGGAGCCGAGCTGGGGGCGATGAAGGTCACCGAGCAGATCGACGCGCTCGAGGCCGTGGCGGTCGACTCGTTCCGCTACCTGTCGGTCACGCGCGTGGCCGCGGCGGTGGTCGCGCTGCCGCTGCTCACGGTGCTCATGGACTTCGCCGCGATCGTGGGGGGATACCTGGCCGAGATGCTGGTGAGCGGCATGTCGTTCGGGCTGTACCTGACGCGGACCTTCACCTACATCGACTTCTCGGACGTCCTGCCCTCGACGTTGAAGACCGCGGTGTTCGGATTCATCATCGCCGTGACCGGCTCGTACCTCGGCTTTACCACCTCGCGCGGCACCGAGGGGGTGGGCCACGCGTCCACCCGCGCCGTCGTGGCCTCGTCCATCCTGATCATCGTCGCCGACGTCGTCCTGGTGCGCATCATCATGTTCTTCTTCCCGCGGGGGATGGTGTGAGCGGCGGGGTGATGGTGCGCCTCGACGGGGTGCACAAGTCGTTCGGCGGACGCCGGGTGCTCGATGGCGTGTCGTTCGAGGTGCCGCGCGGGCGGGCGTTCTGCCTGCTGGGACGCAGCGGCTCGGGCAAGAGCGTGACGCTTCGGCACATCGTCGGCCTCGTCCGGCCCGACGAGGGAGACGTGCAGGTGGCGGGGCGCGACGTGACGCGCCTGGCGGGGCGCGAGCTGGCGGAGGCGCGGCGGGGAATTGGCTTTCTCTTCCAGGGCGGGGCGTTGTTCGACTCGCTCAGCGTGGGCGAGAACGTGGCGTTCCCCTTGCGGCGGCACACGCGGCTCACGGGCGCCGAGATCCGGGCGCGCGCCCAGGAGCGGCTCGAGGAGGTGGGGCTGGCCCGCGAGTACGAGAAGATGCCGGCAGCCCTCTCGGGCGGGATGCGGAAACGGGTGGCGCTGGCGCGGGCGATGGCGCTCGATCCCGCGGTGCTGCTGGTGGACGAGCCGAGCGCCGGCCTCGACCCGATTACCTCGGAGGAGATCGATCGGCTGCTGCTCGAGCGGAAAGAGCGCGCCGGCGTCACGCTGGTCGTCGTGACGCACAACATTCCAAGCGCCCGCCTGCTCGGCGACCAGCTGGCGGTGCTCCACGAAGGGCGCATCGTCGCGCGCGGCACGGCGGCCGAGCTCGCGCGCAGCGATCACGAGCTGGTGCGGGCGTTCATGCAGTCGGGCGCGGGAGGGTAGCGTGCAGACCACGCGCGCGGTGGGCGTCGGCGTGTTCGTCCTGATCGGCCTGGCGCTGTTCGCGGCCATCCTGTTCCTGATCGGCGACCGCCGGGGCCTCTTCTCCGACAGCTTCACGGCCTACACCGACCTGCAGGCGCTGAGCGGGGTGGCGGTTGGCACCCCGGTGTGGGTCTCGGGGATGAGCGCGGGCGAGGTCAAGGAGATCGTCGTGCCGCCGCGCCCCGGCGCCCCGTTCCGCCTCCGCCTCGAGGTGGACGAGACGCTGCACCAGATCGTGCGGACCGATTCGGTGGTGTCGGTCCGGACCGAGGGGTTGGTGGGCGGGCGCTTCCTGCAGATCAGCGCGGGATCCGAGGCGGCCCCCCGCCTGCCGGACGGCGGCGTCCTTCGAGGGCAGGAGCCGTTCGACGTCGCCGAGATGCTCGACCAGATCCGCCTCGTGGTGGACAACTTCAACACGACCATCGTGACGCTCCGCGGCCAGTTCGAGCAGGCGATCGCCAGCGTCGAGCAGGCAGCCGCCGAGGCGACCGGCCTGGTGCGCGGGGCCTCGGACGACGTGCAGCGGATCGCCGAGGCGGGCCGCCGGATCGTGGAGAACGCGCGCGCGATCTCCGATCGGGTGCGGGCGGGGCAGGGGACCGTGGGGCGCCTGATCGAGGACGACGGGCTCTACCGCGACGTGGCGGCCATCGCGCAGGAGGCGAGGCTGACGGCCGAGAACATCCGCGCCTTCTCCGAACACGCCCGCGGGGCGATGAAGTCGGTGGAGGCGAAAGCGCAGGGGACGCAGCCGCTCGGCGCGAGCCTGCAGGCGACGCTCGATCGGACGCAGGAGGCGATGACCAACCTGGCCGACGCCACCGAGGCGCTCAAGCACAACTTCCTCTTGCGGGGCTACTTCAGGAACCGCGGCTACTTCAACCTGTCCGACCTGTCCGAGTCGGACTACCGCGCGGGGGCCTTGGAGCGGCGCGGCCGGCGGGCGCTGCGCATCTGGCTGTCGGCCGGCGTGGTGTTCGAGACGGGGCCCGACGGGCAGGAGACGATCGGCGAGGGGGGGCGGCGCCGACTGGATTCCGCGATGGGCGGGTTCCTCGAATACCGCGAGGCGGGCCCCCTCATCGTCGAGGGGTACGCGACCTCCTCGGACGAGGCGGAGCGGTACCTCGTGTCGAGGACGCGAGCGGCCCTGGTGCGTGAGTACCTCGTCCGCAGGTTCGACCTCGATCCGTCCGCGGTCGGGTTCCTCGCCCTGGGGAACCGGCCCGTGGGTGAGCCGCCCTCAACGCCCTGGGACGGCATCGCGCTGGCCGTGTTCGTGCCCCGGTAACTCCATTACACCTTTGCCTTCCCACGTGTGCTGATCCGCGACGCGGCCGCGGAGGGCACCGCACGCGCATTTTCTCCCATTCTGGCCCGAATCCTCCGCGAGCCGGTCCGCGGCCGCGTGGCACGGGAGTTGATTCGCTTTCACCGGACTCAAGAACGGAGGCGACGTGAACGTGGACGAGCGCACGCGTGTGTTCCTGATGGCGATGGCGGGGGCGGTCGCGGGCGCCGTGGCCGGCTATCTCTACTTCACCGAGCGAGGGAAGCAGTTCCTGGCGAGCTGGGAGCCCAAGCTCGACAACGCGATGAGGGAGATGGGCCACTTGCGCGAGACGGTCACCAAGGCGCAGGCGGTGGCGAGCGAGGGCTGGCGGTCGATCAGCCAGATCACCAGCTCCGGGCGTGAAGGCAAGGGAGGCGACTGGGGTGGCCGGCAGTCGTCGCCGTTCTAGCGGAACAGCTTTCCTGAAGGAGAATCACATGGCGAACGAGTACGATTACGAGTCGGGCAGCGGCGGGTCGGGTTTCGTGGTGGGACTGCTGACGGGCACCGTGTTGGGTGCGGGCCTCGGCATGCTGTTCGCTCCGAAGAGCGGCTCGGAACTGCGCGGCAAGATCAGCGAGTCGGCCACCCACATGGGCGAGAAGGGCCGCGTGATCGTGGACAAGGCGCGCGACGCCGTGTCGCGGGGCTCGGAAGAGGCCCGGCGCCTGGGTGAGAAGGCGTCGCACATGGCAAGCTCGGCCACCGGCTCGAGCGCGAGCGGGTCGTCGTCGAACATCGGCGGCAGCAGCTCGCCGGGCGGCTCGAACCCGGGCTCCCCCTATTCGTCGGGTCCGACCCGCGGGTAAGCGCCCTCGGCCGGGCCCGGGGGACCACCCCCGGGTCCCGGTCCGCTGGTGCACAATAGGCGGGTGCGACAGGCTGTGGCCGAGGCCCGGCGCGTTTCCCAACTCGCGGCAAGAGCCGGATCGGCGCTGAAGTCGTGGGTGATCCTGATCGGCAAGGCGTTCTGGCGGGGATCGCTGGAGTTCTACCAGAGCGACGACCTGACGCACGCGGCCTCGATCGGCTATTACGCGCTGCTCTCGATCTTTCCTTTCTTCCTGCTGGCCTTCTCGGCCCTCGGCGGCCTCACCGCGAGCGAGGAGAACCGCGTCACCATCCTCAGCTTCCTGCTCCGGTACTTCCCGACACAGTTCGAGTTCATCACGCGGCAGCTCGACTCGCTTCAGCAGATGCGGGTGCGCATCGGCATCGGCGGGCTGATCGCGCTTGCGTGGGCCGCGCTGGGCTTCTTCGGGGCCATCAGCACGGCGGTGAACCACGCATGGGGCGTCGAGAAGCAGCGAAGCTACCTGAAGCACAAGCTGTTCTCGTTCTTGATGCTCCTGGCGGCGGGCGTGCTGCTCGCGGTCGCGGTGCTGCTGGCAGGGGCGGTGCAGATCATCGACGCCACCTGGTACCCCGCCCTGGTGGCGCGGATGCCGGGGGTCGCGGTGCTGCAGAGCCTGCTGCTGCGATGGGCCGCCACGCTGATGCTGATCCTCGTCGTGGGGCTGATCTACTACTTCGTGCCGAACGCGAAGGTCCGCTTCCGGGACGTCTGGCCGGGCGCGATCCTCACGGGGTTGTTGTGGCGCGCGGCGCTCGAAGGATTCTCCTTCTACGTGCGCGACATGAGCCGCTTCACCTTCGTGCACGGGTCGATCGCCGCGGTGGTGGTGTTCCTCATCTGGGTGTACACGTGCGCGGTGGTGCTGCTGTACGGCGTGGAGTTCACGGCGGCGTACGCGCGGCTGCGCCGCGGCCGCCCCGAGCAGGTGCCCGCGGCCCCCACGCCGAGGACCTGAAAACCAAGAACTAAGAACTAAGAACTAACAACTAAGAGCCCCCCGTGAACCGCCTCACCTCCTCCAACAGCCCGTACCTCCTGCAGCACGCCGCCAACCCGGTCGACTGGTATCCCTGGGGCGAGGAGGCGTTCGCCGCGGCGCGTCGCAGCGATCGGCCGATCTTCCTGTCGGTCGGCTACTCGACCTGCCACTGGTGTCACGTGATGGCGCACGAGTCGTTCGAGTCGGAGCAGATTGCGGCGCTGCTCAACGAGCACTTCGTGCCGGTGAAGGTCGATCGCGAGGAGCGGCCCGACGTGGACCGCGTGTACATGACCTTCGTGCAGGCCACCACGGGGCAGGGCGGCTGGCCGATGAGCGTCTTCCTGACCCCCGACCTCCAGCCCTTCTACGGCGGTACGTACTTTCCGCCCGATTCACGCTACGGGCGGCCGGGATTCCGCGAACTGCTGCGCGAGCTGGCGCGGCTGTGGCGCGAGGACCGGGAGCGCGTGCTGGCGTCGGCGCGCAGCGTGCACGAGCAGCTGGCGCGGGCCACCGCCTCGGCGCCCGGACCCCGCGTGCCGCCGGTGACCGTGCTCGCGCGGGCCGTCGAGGAGCTCGGCAGCCAGTTCGACGACCGCTACGGCGGCTTCGGCCGCGCCCCGAAGTTCCCGCGTCCCTCCGAGCTGCTCTTCCTGCTGCGCGAGCACGCGCGCTCGGGCGACGCGCGGGCGCTCGCGATGGTGACCGCCACGCTCTGCGCGATGAGCGACGGCGGCATGCGCGACCAGGTGGGGGGCGGCTTCCACCGCTACTCGGTGGACGGGCAGTGGCGGGTGCCCCATTTCGAGAAGATGCTGTACGACCAGGCGCAGATCGTCCTCGCGCTGCTGGAGGCGGCGCAGGCGTCCGGCGACCTTTCGCTTCTCGAGGTGGCCGAGGACACGCTGGCCTACGTCGCACGCGACCTGGCCGACCCCGCCGGCGGGTTCTGCTCGGCGGAGGATGCCGACAGCCTGCCGCCCGGTGCCGCAGAGGGGGCGCACCCGACCGAGGGCGCCTTCTACCTGTGGGGGGCGGACGAGATCGACCGCCTGCTCGGCGCCGACGCCGAAATCGCGAAGACGTGCTTCGGCGTCGAGCCAGAGGGGAACGCGCTGCACGATCCGCAGGGCGAGTTCCGCGGGCGCAACATCCTCTACCGCGCCGCGACCGACGAGGAAGCGGCGCGGCGTCACGGCGTCGAGCGCGCCGAGGTGGCGTCGGCGCGCGAGCGGGCGCGGCGCGTCCTGTTCGAGGCAAGGGCATCCCGCCCGAGGCCCGGGCTCGACGACAAGGTCATCACCGCCTGGAACGGGCTGGCGATTGCCGCCTTCGCGCGGGCGTCGCGAGTCGTGGCCGCGCTGCACCCCGACGCCGCCCCGCGGGCCGCCGCCTACCTCGAATCCGCGCGGCGCGCCGCCGCGTTCCTCCGCGAACGCGCGTGGGACGAGCCGCGCGGCCGGCTGATGCGGCGCTACCGGAGGGGCGAGGCCGGCGTGGACGGCTACGCCGAAGACTACGCCTGCCTGGTCTTCGGCCTGATCGAGCTGTTCCAGGCGGGCGGCGATCCGGAAGACCTGCGCTTCGCGCTCCGCCTGCAGCGCCGGCAGGACGAGCTGTTCTGGGACGAGGCGGGGGGGTGGTTCGGCACCACGGGCGAGGATTCGTCGATGCTGCTGCGCCTGAAGGAGGAGTACGATGGCGCCGAGCCGGCGGCCAGCTCGGTCGGCCTGCTCAACCTGATCGCCCTCTCGCAGCTCGGACCGGCGGACGGCGGAGCCGCCGTCGACCCGCCCGGCGCCGGGCCGGCCGCCACCGGCGGCCTGCCGGCCCGGATCGAGCGAACGCTGCAGGCGTTCGAGCCGCGGCTCTCGCACGCGTCGCGCGCGCTGCCGATGATGCTCGCGGCGCTCTCGGCCTACCACGCCGACCGCCAGGAGATCGTGGTGGTGGGCGAGGCGCACGACCCGCGCACCCGCGCGTTGATCCGAGCCGTCGAGTCGCGCTACCGGCCATTCGCGATCGTCATCCGCCTCGAGCCTGGCAAGGCTGCCGACCTCGCGCGCGACCTTCCGCACGTGGCGGGCATGGGGATGCGCGGCGGCCTGCCGGCCGCTTACATCTGCCGCAACTTCACCTGCGACACCCCGATCACCGATCCCGCGGCACTGGCCTGAAGACGCGCGCCGATCCAGAATGTGAACTCCCCGCTGCCGGGCTTCGTCTGATTCAGTGACGGGCAGGAGGAACCGGATGCTCACATTCCTTCTCTGGTTGCTGCTTCTCTTCTGCTGCTGGCCCCTCGCGCTGCTCGCCCTGGTGCTGTACCCCTTCGTCTGGCTCCTCCTGCTGCCGTTCCGGATCCTGGGGATTGCCGTCGACGGGGTGCTCGGCCTGCTGCGCGGCGTGGTCTTGCTGCCGGCGCGCGCGCTCGGCGCCGTCCGCAGCAGGTAGAGCAGGGCTTTGGTCCCGTTCCAGACCAGAGTAGACTCTGGCCGTGTCCGGACCCCTCCCGATCGCCATCGACAAGCTTGGCAAGCGATATGGCCGCGCGCAGGCGCTGGCCGGCCTCTCGCTCGAGGTGCGTGAGGGCGAGGTGTTCGGCTTCCTCGGCTTGAACGGCGCCGGCAAGACCACCACGATCCGCCTGCTGCTCGACCTGATTCGGCCTACTGAAGGAGGCGCGCGGATCTTCGGGCACGACTGCCGCGCGGCCTCGATCGAGGTGCGCCGCCTGGTGGGCTACCTGCCGGGCGATCCGCCGTTCCTCGCCGACATGACCGGCGAGCATCTGCTCCGGCTGCTCGAGCGGGTGGGCGGCAGCC
>DAOPQX010000109.1:0-9958 GCA_035348395.1 Vicinamibacterales bacterium
GTGCTACTGGGTGCCACAGGCGAGACGCCTGTGCTACTGGGTGGGGGGCTGGGCCAGACGCCGAGCAGCACCTGGTAGAAGCGGTACTCGTCGTTGCGGTCGGGGGCCGGCCTGCCGTTGATCTCGGTGCGGTGGCCCGCGTTGATGCGTGCCCACCGAGAGACGTGACGTCTCCAGTCGGGTGCCAGCTCGGAGATCACGGCGATGCGGGCGCGCACGTCCTCCCCGAGCTTGGTGTCGTGCGTGGCGGTGGTGAGCATCTCCTCGGGCCAGTGGCGCGCGCGTGCCTGGTTGCGGGCGTGCACCTCCTCGGGTCGGCGCCCGAAGCGCGAGGGCTCGCCGCCCACCTCGTTCAGGGCGACCAGAAGGTTGTAGCGATAGAAGGCGGTGTCCTCGACGCCCTTGGCCTGGACCGGCGCGGTGAACTGCTGCAGCTTCATCGAGAAGCGCAGGCGCGCCTGGTAGCCCTCCTCGTCCACCGGGGCGTAGCCGTCGCGGCG
Source organism: Vicinamibacterales bacterium (assembly GCA_035348395.1). Classification (GTDB taxonomy): domain Bacteria; phylum Acidobacteriota; class Vicinamibacteria; order Vicinamibacterales; family Fen-181; genus JARKSS01. The sequence goes on from DAOPQX010000109.1 coordinate 501, forward strand.
GTCTTCGAAGGCCGCTTCCGGCGAGAGGCGGCGCGGCAGGACCGCCTCGCGGAGGAAGTCGAACTGCGAGGCGGGGATGGTGGGGTTGCGGCGCTTCGCCACGGCCACCGCCTCCTCGACCCGGGTGCGGTCGGCCGGCGTCCCGCCTCCCTGGTCGATGTACGTCCGGTAGACGGGGAAGCAGGCGACCACCTCCTGCAGCACGCGCCGGAGGCTCTCGAGGGTGAAGTCGCGCGACCGGCGGTTCGACTCGGAGATCCGGTTGAGGGCGTGCGCCAGCACGTTCAGCTCGGAGGCGAGAGACGCCTGCGTGATCAGCTTCTTGCTGCGGTAGGCGATCTCGGCGAACGGCCAGGTGAACCCAGTGAACCGCGCGTAGAACTGCCGAAGCGGCCGCTCGCCGGCCGGATCGATCTGCAGCCCCGTGAGGTCGTTCGCGAAGGCGTAGCCGGTGGTGCCCGCGATCGGCCAGTCGCCGGGCAGCGTCTCCTCGCCGCTGAGGATCTTCTCGGCGGCCACCCAGAGCCGTCGGCGGCCGCCGCGCAGTTCCTGCAGCTTCTCGAAGTACGCCTTCGGGTCGAAGAGGCCGTCGGGGTGGTCGATCCGCAGCCCGTCCACCTGGCCGCCGTCCAGCAGCTCGCCGACGAGCGCGTGCGTCGCCTCGAAGACCTCGGGGTCCTCCATCCGGAGCGCCGCCAGGGCATTGATGTCGAAGAAGCGGCGGTAGTTGATCTCGTGCGAGGCGGAGCGCCAGTCGGACAGCCGGTAGGCCTGGCGCTCGAGCAGCTCGTGCAGGGGATCGAAGCTGGCGGGCGCGCCGGGCGTCCCGTTGAAGAACCGCACGGCGCGTTCGACGTGCGAGCGGATCTCGGCAGACGAGGAAATCAGGCGCCCGAGGCGCTCGCGGGCCACTTCCTTCTCGCGCCGCCGTTCGGCGATGCGCGCCGGGTCGGTCTCCTGGATTGCGGGGAGGTTGCGCAGCGCGGTCAGGATGCTGAGGAACTCGCGCAGGGCCGCGTGCTCCTCCCCGAGCGAGGCCGTCATCTCCTCGAGGCCGTGCTCGTAGACCATGACGGCCTGCCGCGGGTTCACCGGCAGGAGGTTGTCGAAGTACTCGAGGAAGAGCGCACCGTCCTCGAATCCGAGGCGCAGCTCGCCCCGCTCGAGCACGAGACCATACTGATCGCCCAGGATCGGCAGCAGCACCTTGCCCCGCAGTTCCGGCTTGATCGGGTCCCAGTCGATGTCGAAGTACCTCGCGAAGGGGGACGACTGACCGTTCTCGAGCACGTCGCGCCACCAGGGGTTCGTGCGGGGATCGATCCCCATGTGGTTCGGGACGAAGTCGATGATCTGGCCGAGGCCGTGATCGTGCAGCGCCCGGACGAACGCGTCGTAGTCGGCCCTGCTGCCGATCTCCGGGTTCAGCTCCCGGTGGTTGCAGATGTCGTAGCCGTGGGTGCTGCCCGGCTTCGCCGTCAGGTAGGGCGACGAGTAGCAGTGGGTGACGCCGAGCGCGGCCAGGTACGGCGCCAGCGCGGCGGCATCGCGGAACGTGAAGCCTCCGTGGAACTGGAGGCGATAGGTGGCGAGCGGCGTGTCGGGCGGGTTGGGCATCGGGGCCTCGCGTCAGCCGGGTTTCACCACCCGAGGATTTCCTCGATTCCCGACAGCGGGATCGGCAGCCAGTCGGGGCGGTGGTTGAGCTCGTAGCGCAGCTCGTAGAGCGCCTTCTCGAGCAGGAACACCCGCAGCACCGCCGCGAGCGACTCGCGGTCGCCGGGCAGGAACGGCGCCTCGCCGGCCACCGCGAGGTACGACCGCAGGAACGCCGCGCCGACCCACGTCTGCCAGGCGGCGACCCAGGGCCGCAAGTCCCCGTCCTGCCTGCCCACGACAACCGGTTCGGCGCGCAGCGCGGCCTCGGCGGCGTAGCCGAACGACCGCAGCATCCCGGCAACGTCCTTCATCGGCGACTGCCGCGACCGCCGCTCGGCCAGGGGGCGGTCGGGTTCTCCCTCGAAGTCGAGCAGGTAGAAGTCGCCCTCGGCCCACAGGACCTGACCCAGGTGGAAGTCGCCGTGAACCCTGATCTTCCGTCCCGGGTTCTCGACCGCCGACAGTGAGACGAGGGCGCCGACGACGTCGGAGCGGCGGGCCACGAGGCGGGCGGCAGCCTCGCGCGCCGTTTCGGGAAGCCCGGGCAGCGCGCCCTCAATCGCGTCCAGCGTCACCCGGCCCTCCTCGGCCATCCGGGCGGCGGTCAGGGCGAGGTCGCGCCCGGTGAAGGGCTGCGGCTCGAACGCCGGGTCGCCGTCCGGGGTGGCCAGCGCGAGGTGGAGTTCCGCCGTTCGCTGGCCTAGCCGCGTTGCCGTCTCGAGGTAGGTCCCGATCGAGTCGGCGACCCGGGCGGGGGGGGCGGCGCCAGAGAGGGCCAGCGCCGGAGCGGCTCCCGGCAGTTCCGGGGCCTTCCATGGCTCGCTGGTGACGCGCTCGAGGTAGCGTCCCAGTTCCTCGATCGCGTGCCCCCAGCCGTCCGCCTGGTGCTCGACCAGGCGGTGCAGGATGCCGAGGGTGACCGGTTCGTCCCCCGGCCCCTGGTAGGAGAGCGCGCCGGCCAGCGCGGGAGCGCGGGTGAACCCGCGCCGCTCGGTGAGGTGCCGGCCGATCTCCAGTTCCGGGTTTGGGCCGGGGTCGAGGCGCCGGATCAGTTTCAGGATGAGCGCGGGGCCGTAGATGAGCGAGCTGTTGCTCTGCTCGCGCCGGACGACCGACGCCTTGAGGCTTTCGAGGTCGCACTCGCGTGCCACCTCGTCGAGGGCCGAGGTGCGCTGCCCCGTGATGACGCCGTGGCGCGTGGGCAGCGTGCCCCCGCCGCTCATCAGCGCCAGCAGTTCGCGCCCGATCTTCTCTCCCCCGCAGGCGTCGTACAGCACCCCTTTGCGCGCCCCCGTCAGCCGGGCGAGCACGGTCTCGGGCGTCTCGTTGAGCACGCGGTCGGCCTGCGTTCCCGACTCGGTGGCCAGCGGAAGGAGGTAGCGCTCGCGCTGGTCTCCCGCGAAGGTCACCTCGGTGATCGTGAGGAACGCGGGCTCGCGGCCGCGGCGCGTCACCGCCCAGTCGACAATGCGGGCCGAGCGGATCGTGCGCGACCGGCCGGCGAACCAGCGCTGCCTCCCGAGGTAGGCCGGGAGGCAGTCGCGCTCGATCAGGTGGCGCACGTTGCCCTCGAGCAGCGTGTCCCAGGCGCTGCCGACGAGCAGCGCGGGGAACTCCGCCGGGCTCTCTGCCGGCTGCGGCACGACGCGCGCGGAGATCGGCGCCGGCTGTTCGACCAGCTCGAACCAGTAGAACGCGTACGGCCCCAGCGTGAGGAAGTAGGGCAGCTCGCCGATGCGCGGGAACTCGGTGCGCCCGAGCATCTCGACGGGCGTGAGCCCCTTGAACTCCGACAGGTCGAGCTCGACCGGCTGCACGCTGCGTGCGAGGTTCGCGATGACGAAGATGCGCTTCCCGTCGCCCTCGCGCACGTAGGCCAGCACCTTGCGGTTGGCCGGGTGAAGGAACCGGGTCGCGCCGCGGCCGAAGGTGCGGTGCTGGCGGCGCAGCGCCAGCATCCGCCGGAACCACTGCAGCAGCGAGTGCGGGGAGCGTTCCTGGGCCTCGACGTTGATCGCCTGGTAGCCGTAGACCGGGTCCATGATCGGGGGGGCGTAGAGGGCCGCCGGGTCGGCGCGCGAGAACCCGGCGTTGCGGTCGCTCGTCCACTGCATCGGCGTCCGGACGCCGTTGCGGTCGCCGAGGTAGATGTTGTCGCCCATCCCCAGCTCGTCGCCGTAGTAGAGGACCGGCGTGCCGGGCAGCGAGAAGAGCAGCCCGTGCAGCAGTTCGATCCGCCGCCGGTTGTTCTCCACGAGCGGCGCGAGGCGCCGGCGGATGCCCAGGTTCAGCCGCATCCGCGTGTCGGCCGCGTAGGCCCGGTACATGTAGTCGCGCTCCTCGTCGGTCACCATCTCGAGGGTCAGCTCGTCGTGGTTCCGGAGGAAGAGGGCCCACTGGCACACCTCGGGGATGTCGGGCGTCTGGTGGAGGATCTCGGTGATCGGGTGCCGGTCCTCCTGCTGGAGCGCCATGAACATCCGCGGCATCAGCGGGAAGTGGAAGGCCATGTGGCACTCGTCGCCGTCGCCGAAGTACGGCCGCACGTCGGCGGGCCACTGGTTGGCCTCGGCGAGCAGCATCCGGTGCGGGTACTTCGCGTCGACGTGCGCCCGGAACTCCTTGAGGATCTGATGGGTCTCCGGCAGGTTCTCGCAGTTGGTCCCCTCGCGCTCGATCAGGTAGGGCACCGCGTCGAGGCGCAGGGCGTCGACGCCCATCTCGAGCCAGAAGTCCATCCGGCCGCGCATGCGGCGCCGCACCTCGGGGTTGTCGTAGTTCAGGTCGGGCTGGTGGTGGAAGAAACGGTGCCAGTAGTACGCGCCGGCGTCGAAGTCCCACGTCCAGTTCGAGGTCTCGGTGTCGGTGAAGATGATGCGGGCGTCCTCGTAGCGCTGCTTGGTGTCGCTCCAGACGTAGAACTCGCGCTCGCGCGAGCCGCGCGGCATGCGACGGGCGCGCTTGAACCACGGGTGCTGGTCGGAGCTGTGGTTCATCACCAGCTCGGTCAGCACGTAGAGGCCGCGGCGGTGCGCCTCGTCGAGGAAGCGCCGGAAGTCGCGAAGCGTCCCGTATGCCGGGTGCACCCCCTGGTACCACGAGATGTCGTACCCATCGTCACGGAGCGGCGAAGGGTAGAAGGGCAGCAGCCAGATGCAGGTGATGCCGAGCGCCTCCAGGTAGTCGAGCTTCGAGGCCAGGCCGGCGAAGTCGCCGATGCCGTCGCCGTTGCTGTCGAGGAACGCCTTGACGTGCACCTCGTAGATGACGGCGTCCTTGTACCAGAGGGGTTCAGCCATGGTGTCCGGTCACGCCTCGATGCGCAGGATGTGGGCCGGCCTGGAGGCGGGGTCCAGCCGGACGAAGTTCCAGTCGTGGCGCCAGGTGTAGCGCGCCTCGTCGAGGAGGTCGCGGACCGTGTACGACGGCAGGCCCGCCAACTCCATCTCGCTCACCGGCACCCTCACGAACCCCTGCTGCGGGTGGTGCGGGTCGAGCGAGACCACGACGAGGATCCGGTTGCGGCGGTCGGGTGACACCTTCGAGTAACAGAGGATCTGGTCGTTGTCGGTCTCGTGGAACCGCAGGGACGTGTCGGCGTGCAGCGCCTGGTTCGCGTGCCGCGCCTGGTTGACGCGCGCGACGATCTCCTTGATGTGTCCCGGGCGATCGTAGTCGCGCGGCTTGATCTGGTACTTCTCCGAGTCGAGGTACTCCTCGGTCGCCGGGACGGCCTCGTGCTCGCACAGCTCGAAGCCGCTGTAGATGCCGTAGCTCGCGCCGAGGGTCGCCGCCAGCACCAGGCGGACGATGAAGGCGGCGCGGCCGCCCGTCTGCAGGTAGTGGGGCAGGATGTCGGGCGTGTTCGCGAACAGGTTCGGGCGCATGTACTCGCGCACGCCCCCCCGGGCCAGCGCCTCGAAGTAGCTGGTGATCTCCCACTTCGTGTTGCGCCAGGTGAAGTAGGAGTACGACTGCGAGAACCCGGCCTTCGCCAGGTAGCACATCGGCTTGGGGCGGGTGAACGCCTCGGCGAGGAAGATCGCGTCGGGGTGGTGCCGGCGGACCTCGGCGATGGCCCACTCCCAGAAGCGGAACGGCTTGGTGTGCGGGTTGTCCACCCGGAAGATCCGGACGCCCTGCTCGATCCAGAAGAAGAACACCGAGGCCAGCTCGCGCCACAGCTCGCGCCACGCCTCCCCGCCGGCCTCGAAGTGGAACGGGTAGATGTCCTGGTACTTCTTGGGCGGGTTCTCCGCGTACTTGATCGTCCCGTCGGGGCGGTGATGGAACCACTCGGGGTGCTCGCGCACCCAGGGATGATCGGGTGAGGCCTGGAACGCGATGTCCAGCGCGACCTCGAGGTTGAACCGGCGGGCCGCGCCGACGAAGTCGCGGAACGCCGGGAGGCCGCCCAGCTCGGGGTGGACCGCGGTGTGCCCTCCCTCGTCTGCGCCGATCGCCCAGGGGCTTCCAGGGTCGCCGGGCGCGGCCACGAGGCTGTTGTTGCGCCCCTTCCGGTAGCTTTGGCCAATCGGGTGGATCGGGGGCAGGTACACCACGTCGAACCCCATCGCCGCGATCTCGGGCAGCCGTTCGGCGGCCTCGGCGAAGGTTGCGCTGCGTTCGGGCGACCGCCCCGAGCGGGGGAAGAACTCGTACCAGGCGCCGAACCGCGCCCGCGGGCGCTCGACGGTCACCGAGAGCACCCGGTGGTAGCGGGTCGCCAGCGACCGGTCGGCGTGCTCGGCCATCGCGGAGGCGAGCGAGTCGGCAAGGGCCGCCGACACCTTCAGGTCGGCCTCGTCGGGCCCTTCCATCAGCAGCGCCCGGCCGATGAGCCACTCGCGCAGCGGCACAGGCGTCCCGCCTGTGTGTGGCTGGCTCAGTGGCACAGGCGTCCCGCCTGTGTGTGGCTGGCTCAGTGGCACAGGCGTCTCGCCTGTGTGTGGCTGGCTCAGTGGCACAGGCGTCTCGCCTGTGTGTGGTGGCGTCTCGCCTGTGAGTGGTGTGGCCAGCCTCTGGGCCGTCTGCCTCACCAGCCAGGCCCCTTCGAGCAGCTCGCTGGTCACCTCGAGGCCGGCCGTGTACTTCTTCGACAGCTCGTCGCGCCACGAGGCAAACCGGTCCACCCAGGCCTCGACCGTGTACTCCCAGCGGCCGAGGACGTCCACCATGAACGAGGCGCTCCACCGGTCTTCGCCGGCCGGGGTCATCCGCACCTCGCGCCACGATCGGTCGTGGGGGATGCCTGGCGACTCGGGCGCCTCCGCGAGGCGGTACTTCAGCACCACGGCGAGGCGGTCGTGGCCATCGACGAAGACGTCGGCGATCACCTCGACGCGCTCGCCGGTGGTTCGCTTGATCGGGAACCGTCCGCCGTCGATTTCCGGCCTGACCCGATCGACGACGGCGCGGCGCGGGCGGTCATCGTTCGGGAGCGGCGGGCGTGTCATCGGTGACCTTCGCCGGTGCGGCTGAGGTGACGCGGATGCGCGCGGGCACGCCGAGCGTGGCGAGGTCGGCCAGCCGCTGCGCGCGGTCGGACAACCGGCGGCGCTTCTCCCGGTAGAGCAGCAGTACCGCGATGGAGCGAGCCTGGATCTCGTATTCCTGCCCCCCATCGTAGGGGACCGCCTGTTCCTGGCCGTTCGCCGAGTCGAAGACGACCTCCCAGTGGCAGCGCGCGGCGACGGGCGGCAGCTTGAACGGGACGTCGGCGTCGCCCGCGTTCAGCAGCAGGACCAGCGTGTCGCCGGTAATCCGCTCGCCCCGCTCGTCGCGCTCGTCGATCGCGTCACCGGCCAGGCGGACGCCGAGCGCGCGCGCGAGGCTGGAGGTCCAGGCCTCGTCGGCCATCTCGCCGCCGTCGGGGGCGAACCAGGTGATGTCCTTGATGTCGGCGCCTCGGATCCGCCCGCCCTGGAAGAAGCGGCGGCGGTGCAGCACGGGTTGCTCGTGCCGGAGGTGCACGACCTGGCGGGCGAAGTCGAGGAACTCGATCTGCTGCGGGGTCAGCTTCCAGTCGAGCCAGGTGATGTCGTTGTCCTGGCAGTAGGCGTTGTTGTTGCCGCCCTGGCTCTGGCTCAGCTCGTCGCCGCCCCGGATCATCGGCACGCCCTGCGACAGCATGAGCGTCGCGAAGAAGTTGCGCTTCTGCCGCTCGCGCAGCGCGACGACCGCCGGGTCGTCGGTCGGCCCCTCGACGCCGCAGTTCCAGCTCTCGTTGTCGTTGGCGCCGTCGCGGTTCCCCTCGCCGTTCGCCTCGTTGTGCTTCTCGTTGTAGCTGACCAGGTCCTGCAGCGTGAAGCCGTCGTGGGCCGTGATGAAGTTGATGCTCGCGTACGGGCGGCGCCCGCTGCGCTCGTAGAGGTCGCTGCTGCCGGCAAGGCGCGTCGCGAACTCGGACACCTGCCCGCCGTCGCCCCGCCAGAAGCGCCGCACCGAGTCGCGGTACTTGCCGTTCCACTCGGCCCAGCCGACAGGGAAGTTCCCGACCTGGTATCCCCCTTCGCCGAGGTCCCACGGCTCGGCAATGAGCTTCACCTGCGAGATGATCGGGTCCTGGTGGATGATGTCGAAGAAGGCGCCCAGCTGATCCACCTCGTGCAGCTCGCGGGCCAGGGCGCTCGCCAGGTCGAAGCGGAACCCGTCCACGTGCATCTCGGTGACCCAGTAGCGCAGGCTGTCCATGATCAGCGCGAGCACGCGCTGGCTCTGCATGTTCAGGGTGTTCCCGCACCCCGTGTAGTCCATGTAGTAGCGCTTGTTGTCGGCGACCAGGCGGTAGTAGGAGAGGTTGTCGATGCCCCGCAGCGAGAGCGTCGGGCCGAGATGGTTCCCCTCGGCCGTGTGGTTGTAGACCACGTCGAGGATGACCTCGAGGCCGACCGCGTGCAGCCCGCGCACCATCATCTTGAACTCGCGCACCGACTGCAGCGGCTCCTTCGAGGCCGAGTAGCGGATGTCGGGCGCGAAGAAGGCCAGCGTGTTGTATCCCCAGTAGTCGGTCAGGCCTCGCTCGACCAGGCTTCGCTCCGGGGTGTGGTGATGCACCGGCAGCAGCTCGACCGCCGTGACGCCGAGGTCGAGCAGGTGCCGCAGGACGGGCTCGGAGGCGAGCCCGAGGTAGGTGCCGCGGAACGGCGGGGGCACGGCCGGGTGCAGCTGGGTCAGCCCCTTGACGTGCGTTTCGTAGATGACCGTTCGGTGCAGGGGAGTGGCCGGCGGGCGGTCGTCCCCCCAGACGAACGCGGGGTCCACCACCGCCGCCAGCGGGGCGAACGCGGCGTTGTCGCGATCGTCGCGCACGAGGTCGGCGTCGGGGTGGCCGATGGGGTAGCCGAACATCTCGTCCGACCACTGGATCGGCCGCGCGATGCTCTTCGCGTACGGATCGACGACGAGCTTCGCGGGGTTGAAGCGGTGGCCGTTCTTCGGCTCGTAGGGCCCGTGGATCCGGTAGCCGTAGATTTGCCCGGGCTGCACGTCTGGCAGGAACCCATGCCAGACCTGGTCGGTCTGCTCGACCAGCTTGATGCGCGCCGACTCCCTGGTTGCCCGCACATGGTCGAACAGGCACAGCTCGACACCCGTGCCGTGTTCGCAGTAGATGGCGAAGTTGACCCCCATCCCGTTCCACGTGGCCCCCAGGGGGTAGGGGGATCCCGGCCAGACGCGCATGCCGGCACCTCCGCCCGGCCTTCCAAAGCATGAGGTATGCCGTACAGGACCGCCGATGAGCGGCTATTTCGAGAAGTCGACCTTTGGCTCCTGTTTCGCCTCAGCGGGCGCCTCGA
>DAOPQX010000110.1:0-9937 GCA_035348395.1 Vicinamibacterales bacterium
CCGGGGCTGATCGCCAACCCGAATTGTTCGACGATCCAGCTGGTGGTCGCGCTGGAGCCGATCCGGCGGCGGTATGGACTGCGCAGCGTCTTTGTCGCCACCTACCAGTCCGCCTCGGGGAAGGGATACGCCGGCGTACTGGCGCTGCGGGCGGAGCGCGAAGCGGCATCGGCCGCGGGCGCTCCGGCGAACGTGAGTCCGGAGAGTTCCGGCGCCGTGCCGGCGGCGTCGCACGTCGCCTCGGCGTTGCCACACGCCGGTCAAGCCCCGGTGCCCGCTCCGCCGGTCTTCCCGTGCCCGCTGGACGGCAATGTCATCCCGCACTGCGATGTCTTCCTTCCCGACGGCTTCACCCGCGAGGAGGAGAAGATGATCCAGGAGACCCGCAAGATCCTGGACATGCCGGCGCTGGCGGTCCATCCCACCTGCGTGCGCGTGCCGGTGGAAGTCGCGCACTCCGAGGCCGTGTACCTGCAGACGGAGGAACCCGTCTCGGCGGAGGAAGCGCGCCTGCTGGCGCTCGGCACGCTTGAGGTCGCGCATCGACGGCATCGGCTGGCGTTCGACGACCTGGGACCCCACCGCCCAGCTCAGCGGGCGGCGCTCGGATCCAACCGCCTTCTGGAGCAAGAGCAGGCCCTCCATCAGGCTGTCTGGGCGCGGGGGGCAGCCCGGGACGTAGACGTCCACCGGGAGGAACTTGTCCACCCCCTGGACCACGCTGTACACGTCGTACATCCCCCCCGAGTTGGCGCACGACCCCATCGAGATGACCCAGCGCGGTTCGCGCATCTGCTGGTAGAGGTGCTTGATCACCGGCGCCATCTTGAGGAAGACCGTGCCGGCCACCACGAGCACGTCGGCCTCGCGCGGGCTGGCGCGAATCACCTCCGAGCCGAAGCGCGCGAGGTCCCAGCGGCTGGTGAGGCTGGTCGCCATCTCCACGTAGCAGCAGGAGAGGCCGAAGTTGAACGGCCACAGGGAGTTCTTGCGGCCCCACGCGACCAGCTCGTCGAGCCGCGCGAGCACCACCGACCGCCGCGTCGCCTCCTCGAACGATTCCCTGTCATCGAGGCCCTCGCCCGGAGCGCCCCTCCCAACCCCGGGAGCGCCCTCCGCGCCCGACCCCGGCCGGCTCAGCCACCAGCGCACCCTTACCTCCCTTCGTTCCAGTCGAGGGCCCCGGAGCGCCAGAGATACGCGAGGGTCACCCCGAGAATCGCGACGAAGACGACCATCGCCCAGTAGCCGTTCCATCCCAGCTCGCGGGCCGCGAGCGCCCATGCGAACAGGAACACGGCCTCGAGGTCGAAGACGACGAAGAAGACCGCCACGAGGTAGAACCGGGCCGGGAAGCGCACGCGCGCCGAACCCGTCGGCAGCATCCCCGACTCGTATGGAATTGCGACACGGTGCCGTCGGCGCTCGCCGAGCACCGCTGCCAGGCCAATCATCGTGGCGACGACGAAGACGACGGCGGCGAGGTAGAGCGGCAGGGACCACGCAGGCATGAATCCTCGCCAGCCGGCCTAGCGGCCAGCCTTGCTGGTGTGTCGTCCGAGGTCGGAGCCCGGCCCGGAATCGAGCAAGAGCCGTTCCACGACGGATTCGTCCGCGATGGGTTTGGCTCGAAGGAACGGCTCGGGCGGGCGCTGGGGTAGGATTTCCGCATGAGCGCCACCCGATACGACGAGCGGCCCGACTTCACGCGCCCTCCCCTCGAGCTCGACCCGGGGCTCCGCGACCGCATCGCGGCGCACCTCCGAGCCCTCTACGGTGAGGAGGCCACCTCCGACATCCTGCCGGAGCTCACGCGCCTGCTGAAAGTGCACCATGCTCACAAGCCGGCCGCACTCGTGGAGGCGGGCCTGGCGTTCGACCCGTCCCGGCGCTTCAGCGAGCGGGACATGGGCCTGGTCGTCTACGGCGACATGATCCGGCGCGACGGGCGGGTGCCGCTGGCGGCGCTCGACGATCTCCTCGCGGAGTTCCTGGGGCGGCGCACCTTCAACATCCTCCACGTGCTGCCGTTCTTCCCCTACAGCAGCGATCGCGGCTTCTCGGTCACCGATTTCCTGAGCGTCGACCCCCGGCTCGGCTCCTGGCAGGACATCGAGCGGCTGGCCGGCTCGTTCAAGCTCATGTTCGACGCGGTGCTCAACCACGTCTCGTCGGAGAGCACGGCGTTCCGCGAGATGCTGGCCGGCGCCCCCGGCTTCAAAGACCTCGCCGTCGTCTTCCGCTCGCCCGAGGAGGTGTCGGAGGATCAGCGGCGGCTGCTGCGGCGGCCGCGGACCTCGGAGATCCTCACGCGCTTCCAAGCGCTCGACGGTCCCATCTGGGCCTGGACGACGTTCTCGCCCGACCAGGTCGATCTCAACTACCGCAACCCGCGGGTGCTGCTGATGGTGATCGAGGCGCTGCTGATGTACGTGCGGCGCGGCGCGTCGATGATCCGGCTCGACGCCATCACCTACCTGTGGGACGAGCCGGGTACCACCGGCGCGAGCCTCGCCCAGACTCACGAGGTCGTGCGGCTGCTGCGGGCGGTGCTCGACGCGTCGGCGCCGGAGGTCGCGCTGGTGACCGAGAGCAACGTGCCGCACGACGAGAACGTCTCGTACTTCGGCAACGGGCTCGACGAGGCGCAGGCGGTCTACAACTTCGCGCTCCCGCCGCTCGTCCTGCACGCCTTCTACCGCGGCGACGCGTCGTGGCTCACCGATTGGGCCGAGCGCCTCACTTACCCATCGCTGGCCGCCACTTATTTGAACCTGCTCGACTCTCACGACGGGATCGGTCTGCCGGGCATCAGCGGCATCCTGCCTGCCGGCGAAGTGTCGTTCCTCGTGGACCGCGCGCGCGAGCACGGGGCGTTCGTGTCGTTCGGCGCCGCCTCCGAGGGTGTGCGGTCGCCCTACGAACTCAACACGACGTGGTACAGCGCGCTCAACCTGGACAACAGCGACGAGGAGCGGGCCTTCCAGGTGAAGCGCTTCGTCGCATCCCGGTCGATTGCGCTCGCGCTGGCGGGGGTTCCGGTCATCTACCTGCACGGCCTCATCGGCAGCCGCAGCGACGTCCAGCTGGCCCTGCGGACGGGTTCCAGGCGCGACGTCAACCGCTCGTCGGTGGATCCGGTCATGGTGCGCCAGAACCTGGCCGACCGCGGATCGAAGCTGTCGATGATCCGCGAGAACCTCGGACGGCTGCTCCAGGTGCGCGTTCGCCAACGCGCGTTCCACCCGAACGGCGGCCAGTCGGTGCTGCGCCTGGCGCGGCAGGTGTTCGCGCTGCGGCGCACCTCGCCCGTCGGCGACGAGCACGTGCTCGCGCTCACCAACGTGAGCGGCCAGCCGTGCGTGGTGGAGGTGCCTCTCGAACAGGCCGGGGTGGCGGCGGCCAACTGGTACGACTTCGTCTCGGGACGGGGGTGGAGCGCGAGGGGAGGAAGTCTGACGCTCGCCCTCGGGCCGTACGACGTGCTGTGGCTCAAGCCGTTCCAGGAGATCGAGCGGGAGATCGAGCGGCACGATCCGCGCGCCGGATCCGGGGCGCTGGCCGGCGGCCTGCCAGGATAGACAGACGACCGGATCTGTCGATCCAACGCAGGCATTGGAGTAGTCTGGTCTCACGCGGCTCGTCCGCGCCTTCCTGCGAGGTGTCCGTATGCGTCGCCTTGTGACCGTCTCGGTTCTGCTGCTCGTGTCGGTTGCCGTGGGCAGCCCCGCCGCCCAGGAGAAGGAGCGTGAGCGCCTGGAGCAGTGCGGCGTGGTGATGGAGGAGATCCTCGGGGTGCCCGACAACATTCCCCAGGAGCTGCTCGACAAGGCGGAGTGCGTGATCGTGATCCCGTCGATGGTGAAGGGGGCCATCGGCGTGGGATACAGCCGCGGGCGAGGTGCCATGGTGTGCCGGTCGGGCAAGGCGTTCGACGGGGCCTGGGGGGCTCCCGCCATGTACGCGCTCGACGGGGGCTCGTTCGGCTTCCAGCTGGGCGGGCAGGCCACCGACCTGGTGCTGCTCGTGATGAACCCGCGCGGCGTCAACGCGCTGCTCGGGAGCAAGGTGAAGCTGGGCGCGAACGCGTCGGTCGCCGCCGGGCCGAAGGGGCGCGACGCGGCCGCGGCCACCGACGCCACCATGCGGGCCGAGATCCTCAGCTACTCGCGATCGCGGGGCCTCTTCGCGGGCCTCTCGCTCGAGGGCACCTCGGTGCGCCCCGACAACGATGCAAGCCGGAAGGTGTACGGGCGGAAGCTGGGCGCGCGCGCCATCGTCCAGGGTGACGGCGTGGAGGTGCCCGAGCCGGGCCGCCGCCTCGTCAACCTGCTCGACAAGGTGTCGCCCCGCAACCTGTCGAAGTAGACGGGCTCAGAAGCGCACGTCGGCGACGACGGGGAAGTGGTCGCTCGGGAAACGCCCGCCCCCCGAGTCGGTGAGGGTCGCGGCGCGGCTCACCGCCGCGGGGCCGCGCAGCAGGATCCAGTCGATCCGCACGCCGCCTTTGCCGGGCGCCTTGAACCCGTTGAAGGTGTCGATCCCCTCGTTCTCGCGCCGCTCGGCGAGCAGCCACGCGTCGGTGAGCCCCGCCTCCCTGGTCAGCGTCTCGTAGGCGACGCAGCCGGCGGCGGGGCAGTTGAAGTCGCCGGTGAGCACGAGCGGGACCCCCGGGTCGGTCCTCGCGAGACGCTCGCGGATCAACGCGGCGCCCTTGCGGCGCGCGTCCTCGACCTGGTGATCCAGGTGCGTGTTCCACACCAGCAGTTCGCGCCCGGTCGTCTTGTCGCGAAGCCTGACCCAGGTGAGCATCCTGCGGACCGTGTGGCCCCACGTGACCGAGCCGATGACCTCGGGGGTGTCCGACAGCCAGAAGTGGTCGAACGCGACCGGTACGAAACGGGCGTGGCGGTAGAAGACCGCCATGAACTCGCCACGGCTTCCGCCCTCCCTTCCCAGGCCGATCCAGTGGTAGGCCGACAGGTCGGCTGCAAGGTCCTGCAACTGCCGGTAGACCCCTTCCTGGGTGCCGATGACGTCGGGCGCCGCCTGGAGAACCGTCTTCTTGACGAGCGGGCGCCGCTCGGGCCACGAGTTGGGTGGCGTGTCGCTGGCGTATCGAAGGTTGTAGGTCATCACGCGCAGCGCGAGAGGCTGCTGGTCAGCTGCCTGCGCTCGATCGGCTTCGGCACCGCGAGGAGAAGGCGACAGCCAGAGGAGGGCGACCACGACGGGGGCGGACAGCCGCACGGCAAGCTTCGTCATACCGGGGTTATAGCACGGGTGTCTCGAGCGGGGTGGACGGACGGCTCCCGAGGATCCGTGTCAGGAGGCGGCGTACAAACGACGGGCCGGCCTTCCGGCGGCGATCGAGCCAACCGGGGGAAGACCGGCCCCGCGACAATCGCGAGCTGCGCCCGGCAGCGATCACACGGAAGCGAGCTGCTTGCGTTCCTCGCCCGCGCCGAGCTGCCGGATCTCGATCTTCCGGGGCTTCACGCTGTCCTTCAGCGGAACCTGCAGCTCGAGCATGCCGTGCCGATGGGTCGCCGTCAGCTTGTCCAGGTCGAGGAACTGCGGCAGCGTGAGCGACTGCTCGAACCGCACGGCGTCGCGGTCGTCCTTCTCATCTCCGGGGACCTCCGCCTTGATGTTCAGGTTGTTCCCCGCGACCTCGAGGGTGACGTGCTTCGGATCGATGCCAGCCATGGGCACCTCAACGCGCCACCCCTGGTCGTTGCTCTTCACCTGGAACGAACCGGCCGGGAAACTCTCGGTCCGGGCGGGGAGGTCGCTCCAGAAACGGCTGAACAGCCGGTCAACCTCCCGCTGGAAATTGAACAGCTCCTCGAACGGGCTCCAACGCATCCGTCCAAACATCTGATGAACCTCCTTTCCGGTGAGACTCTGTTGAGCTTCTTTCTACCCGCTTTGGCGGCGCTTGCTTTCTCGTTCTCGGCCGCCAGCACCAACAAGGATAGAACATGATTGTAAGAATGTCAATAGATATGAGTGTCTAACAGTCATATTGTTGGGCCAGCAAGGCTCTTGTCTCTCCGCCCGGCGACCATATGGCAAGGGAAGAGGTCAGCGGCCGGCCACGGCGAGCGCCTCGCGATACAGCCCCAGGATCGTCTGGCCGTATTCCGGCGAGGCCGCCCAGTTTCCACCGCCCATTTCGTTCCAGGACCGCGCCTTCCCCTTGGGGACCACGAGGTGGAAACGAGGGTCGGCGCACGGGTGTCGCAGGGGAGGGATCGCGCACGCGACCGCGCCGGGATCGGCGTACGCGCGCAGGTGCTGGATCTGGGCGCGGACGCCGGTGCGCGCGTCGGGGAAGGTTGCGGGCGCGGGGTGGTGGTCGGTCGCGCAGATGCCCCCGAAATTGTTCTGCGCGGGCGAGACGAGGCCGGGAAAGCGGAACCACCCGGTTTCGACGATGGCCTGGACGAAGGCGATGTCGCCGGCGACCCCCTCGGCGGCCCCCTCGTCGATGAACTGCCGCGCGAGCGTCTCGACGGGGACGCTGGCCCGGTACGCCCCGGCGGCCCCGGTTTTCGACTCGAACCAGGCGGTGAGCTGCGTCGCCGTGAGGCGGGCGGGTCCCATGATCGCGATATCGGGGAGGCGGGCGACAGGGGGAGGAGAGGTGGGTGGGCGGCGGGCGCGGCCGGCGCACGCGCCGCCCGCCAGCGCGAGGGACAGGGCGAGCAGGACGCCCAAAACGCGCCCTGGATTCAGAAGGCTGAAGGACGAATGTAAGAACACGCCAACGGCCTGCTCGCCCGGGCCCCTACCTGGTGAGCAGCTCCGCGTCCTTCTTCTTCTGCAGCTCGTCGATCTGGGCGATGTGCTGGTCGGTCAGCTTCTGGACCTCGTCGAGGCCCCGCTTCTCTTCGTCCTCCGACACCTTCCGGTCCTTGGCGAGCTTCTTCAGGCGCTCGTTGGCCTCGCGGCGGACGGCGCGGACGGCGTTGCGGCACTCTTCCGACAGCTTGTGGACGTGGCGCGACAGCTCGCGGCGCCGCTCGTCGGTGAGCGCGGGGACGGGGATGCGGACCACCTTGCCGTCGTTGTTCGGGTTCAGCCCCAGGTCGGAGGCGCGGACGGCGCGCTCGATGGCCCCCATGAGGGTCGGGTCGAACGGCTGCGCGATGATCATCGTCGGTTCGGGCACCGACAACGACGCGACCTGGTTGAGGGGGACGCGCGTGCCGTACGCCTCGACCTGTACGGGCTCGAGGATGCCCGTCGAGGCGCGGCCCGTGCGCACGCCCGCCAGGTCGCGCCGGAGGTGTTCGATGGCGGCCGCCATTCGCTTCTTCGCTTCCGCGTTCAGGCTCTTGAGGTCGTTGACGTCCATGTGCTGCTCCACGCCGGGCCGGCAGGGAACGCCGGTTTCACCCGGCCATGACCAGGGATCCAACCGATTCTCCTCGCACCGCCCGTTCGAGGTTGCCCGGCGTCCTCAAATTGAAGACGACGATCGGCATGTGATTGTCCATGCAGAGGGAGATCGCAGTGGCGTCCATGACCTGGAGGCCCTTCTCGAGGACCTGCAGGTAGGTGATGCGATCGAAGCGCTCGGCGTCGGGGTGCTTCACGGGGTCGGCCGTGTAGATGCCGTCCACCTTGGTGGCCTTGAAGATCACGTCCGCGCGGATTTCCATCGCGCGCAGGGCCGCGGCCGTGTCGGTGGTGAAGTAGGGGTTGCCGGTACCGGCGGCGAAGATCACCACCCGCCCCTTCTCGAGGTGGCGGACGGCGCGCCGCCGGATGAAGGGCTCGGCGACGGCGCGCATCTCGATCGCGGTCAGCGTGCGGGTGACCACGCCCTCGTGCTCGAGGGCGTCCTGCAGCGCGAGCGCGTTGATGCAGGTGGCGAGCATGCCCATGTAGTCGGCGGTGGCGCGGTCCATCCCGCGGGCGCTCGCCGCCACGCCCCTGAAGATGTTGCCGCCGCCGATGACGAGCGCCACCTCGACGCCCAGCCGGCGCACGCCGGCGACGTCTCGGGCGATCTGCGCCGCCACCTCGGGGTCGATGCCGAACTTCTGCTCGCCCATCAGGGCCTCGCCGGAGAGCTTGAGAAGGATGCGGCGGTAGGCGGGCGGAGCGGAGGTATCCATACAGAAGGGGATTATAAAACAGGGGATCAGGCGACGGGGATAGGAGAGAACGGAAAACGGCGAACGGGAAGACGGAAGACGGGAACGAAAACGCGAATGCGGAATCGAGGATCGCAGAAATCGGGAGCGGGCAATGAAGAGCGAGAACGGGAGCGGCGAGGAGGGAAAGGGGAATGAAGACTGGGGAAAGGGAAGAGCGGAATGCAGAATGTAGAGAGACGGCCCGGGCCGGCACTACACATTCTGCATTCTATGGGTTCCGTCCTACAGCCTGCATTCCACTCCGCTACTCCGACGCCTCGCCCAGCTTGAAGCGGGCGAAACGCGAGACGGTGATGTTCTCGCCGGTCTGCGCCACGGCGGCGGCGATCATCTGCGACACCTTCACGGCCCCGTCGCGGATCGACGGCTGGTCCACGAGCACCGTCCGCTCGTAGAAGGCGTCGAGCTTCCCCTCGACGATCTTCTCGATCACGTTGGCCGGCTTGTTCGACCCGGCGAACTGGGCGCGGACGATCTCCTTCTCCTTCTCGAGCTCGGCGGCCGGCACCTGCGCGCGGCTGACGTACCGGGGATCGGCCGCGGCGATCTGCATCGCGATCTCCTTGACCAGCGTCTGGAAGGCCTCGGTACGGGCGACGAAGTCCGACTCGCAGTTGACCTCGACGAGCACGCCCACCTTGCCGCCGAGGTGGATGTAGCTGCCGACCATGCCCTGGCGAGTGGCGCGGCCCGAGCGCTTGGCGGCCTGGGCGAGCCCCCGCTTGCGCAGGACGGTGATCGCCTCCTCGAGGTTGCCGCCGGTCTCGATCAGCGCGGCCTTGCACTCCATCATCCCCGCGCCGGTCCGCTCGCGCAGGGTCTTGACCTGTTCAGCCGTGATTGCCATGGTGCTTCCTTGCTCCGTTCGTTCGGGGCGCCGCGGGCCTGCTCGGGCCCGGTACGCAGAAACGCCGGCCGGTTGTGGTGCCCCCGGCCGGCGGGTAGTGGCCTCGGGTGCCGGGACTCAGGCGGACGCCGGGGACGCGGGAGGCACCGGAGCGTGGTCGGGCCGCGGGCGGCGGCCGCCGCGGGCGGCGCGCGCCTCGGTGGCCTCCTCCGAGACCTCGGCCTGGGCGGCCTCGCGCAGACCGCGGCCGGCGACGATCGCGTCGGCCAGCCGGGAGGCGAAGAGCCGGATCGCCCGGAGGGCGTCGTCGTTGCCCGGGATCACGTAATCGACTTCGTCCGGGTCGCTGTTGGTGTCGACCACGCCGATGACCGGGATCTTGAGCTTGCGCGCCTCGTCGACCGCGATCTTCTCCTTGTGGGTGTCCACGACGAAGACCGCGTCGGGGAGGCGGCCCATCTGGCGGATGCCGTCCAGGTTCTTCTGGAGCTTGCGCTTCTCCTTCTCGATCCGCGCGATCTCCTTCTTGGACAGCGTCTCGTAGCGCCCGTCGGTGGCCATCGCCTCGAGCTCGCGCAGCCGCCCGAGGCTGCGCTGGATCGTGGTGAAGTTGGTCAGCAGGCCGCCCAGCCAGCGCTGGTTGACGAAGTGCATCCCCGCGCGCTGCGCCTCCTCGGCGATCGCGTCCTGGGCCTGGCGCTTGGTCCCGACGAAGAGGATGTGGCCGCCTTCCGAGGCGATGCGGGAGACGAACTCCTCGGCCTCGCGGAACTGCTTGGCCGTCTTCGACAGGTCGATGATGTAGATGCCGTTCCGTTCGCCGAAGATGTACGGCTTCATCTTCGGATTCCAGCGCTTCGTCTGGTGCCCGAAGTGAACGCCCGCCTCCAGCAGCTCTTTCAACGCGATCCCGGCCAAG
>DAOPQX010000111.1:0-6369 GCA_035348395.1 Vicinamibacterales bacterium
ACGCCGACGATGTTCTTGCCGATGTCGTGGACGTCGCCCTTGACGGTCGCCAGGACGATCCGGCCCTGCGAGGGGCGCGCGGCCGACTCGGCCGCCATCAGGGGCTCGAGGAACGACACCGCCTTCTTCATCGCCCGGGCGCTCTTCACTACCTGCGGCAGGAACATCCGCCCCGACCCGAAGAGGTCGCCGACCACTTTCATCCCGTCCATCAGCGGCCCCTCGATGATGTCGAGCGGCCGGGGGTAGAGGGCGAGGGCCTCGGCGATGTCGGCCTCGAGGTGGTCGAGGATGCCGTGCACGAGCGCGTGCGAGAGCCGCTGCTGCACGGTGCCCTTCCGCCACTCCGCCTCGGCCTGCTCGCGCCGCGCCGGGCCGGGGCTGCCGGCGGCCTGCACCAGCCGCTCGGTGGCGTCGGGACGGCGGTTGAAGAGGAGGTCCTCGACCCTCTCGAGCAGCTCGGGGGGGATGTCCTCATACACCACGAGCTGGCCGGCGTTGACGATGCCCATGTCGAGGCCGGCCCGGATGGCGTGGTAGAGGAACGCGGAGTGGATCGCCTCGCGCACCGGGTCGTTGCCCCGGAAAGAGAACGACAGGTTGCTGATGCCGCCGCTGATCTTCGCCTCGGGGAACCGGGCCTTCAGCTCGCGCACCGCCTCGATGAACGCGACTGCGTACGTGTCGTGCTCCTCGATCCCGGTGCCGACTGCGAGAACCGCCGGGTCGAAGACGATGTCGGCGGGGTCGAAGCCGGCCTCCGCGGTGAGCAGGCGATACGCGCGGGACAGCACCTCGACCTTCCGCGCGGCGGTGTCGGCCTGGCCCCGCTCGTCGAACGCCATCACGACGACCGCGGCGCCGTAGCGGCGCGCGAGCCGGGCCTGCCGGAGGAACTCGGCCTCGCCCTCCTTGAGGCTGATCGAGTTGACGATGGCCTTCCCCTGGACGCACTTCAGGCCGGCCTCGACGACCGGCCAGCGCGAGCTGTCGATCATCACGGGGAGCCGGGCGATCTCGGGCTCGGTGGCGATGAGGTTCAGGAACCGCGTCATCGCCGCCTCGGAGTCGAGCATCGCCTCGTCCATGTTCACGTCGAGGATGTTCGCCCCGCCGCGCACCTGCTCGAGGGCGACGTCGGCGGCCGCCGCGAAGTCGCCCGAGGTGACGAGGCGGCGGAACCGCTTCGAGCCCGTGATGTTGGTCCGCTCGCCGATCATCTGGAAGTTGCTGTCGGGGCGGATGGTGAGCGTCTCGAGGCCGGCGTACTGCGTGAAGCGGGGGAGGTCGGGCACCGCCCGCGGAGCGAGCCCCTCGATGGCGGTTGCGATGGCCGCGATGTGCGCGGGCGTGGTGCCGCAGCAGCCGCCGACCAGGTTCACGAGGCCCGCCTCGGCGAACTCGCGGATCGCGGCCGCCGTCTGCTCGGGCGTCTCGTCATAGCCGCCGAAGGCGTTGGGGAGCCCGGCGTTCGGGTAGCAGCTGATGCGCGTGGCGGCGATGCGGGAGAGTTCGGCGAGGTACGGGCGCATCTCGCGCGCCCCGAGCGCGCAGTTGATGCCGACCGTCACCGGCCTGGCGTGCGCCACCGAGACCCAGAACGCGTCCACCGTCTGCCCCGAGAGGGTGCGGCCGCTTCGATCGGTGATCGTCACCGAGATCATGAGCGGCAGGCGCCGCCCGCGCTCTTCGAAGAGATCCTCGGCGGCGGCGATTGCCGCCTTTGCGTTGAGCGTGTCGAAGATCGTCTCGATCAGCAGCGCGTCGCAGCCGCCGTCCACGAGCCCGCGAACCTGTTCGAGGTAGGCCGCGCGCAGCTGATCGAACGTGATCGCCCGGAACGCCGGGTCGGCGACGTCGGGAGAAAGCGAGAGCGTGCGGTTGGTGGGGCCGACGGCACCGGCCACCAGGCGCGGCCGCCCCGGCGTGCGGGCCGTCCAGGCGTCGGCGGCCTGGCGCGCGAGCCGGGCGGCAGCGACGTTCATCTCGTAGACGAACCGCTCGCAGCCGTAGTCGGCCTGGGCGACCGAGGTGGCGGTGAAGGTGCAGGTCTCGACCAGGTCGGCCCCGGCCGCAAGGTACTCCTCGTGGATGCCACGAATGAGGTCGGGCTGTGTCAGGACGAGGACGTCGGTGTTGCCGCGGAGATCGCGCGGGTGATCGCGGAAGCGGTCACCGCGGAAGCCGGCCTCGTCGAGGCCGTGGCGCTGCACCATGGTGCCCATGGCGCCGTCGAGCAAGAGGATCCGTTCGGCGAGCAGGTCGGTCAGGGTTGGGGACATCGATACGGATCATTGTACACTTCCCCCCATGCCCATCCGGGTTCTCATCACGGGCGGCACCTTCGACAAGGAGTACGACGAGATCAACGCCCGGCTCGTGTTCAAGGAGTCGCACCTGCCCGAGATGCTCCGCCTCGGACGCTGCCGCCTCGACCTGAACGTGCGGTCGATCATGATGATCGACAGTCTCGACATGACCGAGGCCGACCGGGAGGTCGTGGTGCAGAACTGCCGCCAGTGCGAGGAGACCCGGATCGTCGTCACGCACGGTACCGACACGATGGTCGAGACGGCTGCCGAGCTGGCGCGCGGCGTCCCCGGCAAGACGATCGTGCTGACCGGCGCGATGGTCCCGTACGCCTTCGGCAGCTCGGACGGGATGTTCAACCTCGGCTCGGCGCTGTCGTTCGTGCAGGTGCTGCCGCCCGGCGTCTACATCGCTATGAACGGGCAGTACTTCCGCTGGGACCAGGTGAGGAAGAACAAGCAGACCGGGGTCTTCGAGCGGGTGCAGTAAGGGGAAGAGTAGTCATTCTCCCGCTCCCCACCTGTGGTACGCAGGGTGGCCGGGACCGACGGCGGCGAACAGCCCGCCGCCCGTCGCGCACACCGTGCCGCCCGCCTCGAGCGTAGCCTCGACCGTGGCGCGGTCGCCGCTCGCCTCCACCACCCTGGAGACAAGCGTGAGCGGCTGGCCCGACGGTGTCGGCCGGCGGAAGCGGACATGGAATTCGGCGGTGACCGTCGAGGGCAGCTCGTCGGAGCCGCGGTCGTGCATCAACCGCCAGGCGGCGGTCCAGTTGCAGTGGCAGTCGAAGAGACTCGCGATGATCCCGCCGTTGACCGCCCCTTCGAACGCCTGATGGTGCGGCTCGGGGGTCCAGACCGTCACCAGCCCGTCCCCGTCGGGGAAGCTGCGGATGCGCAGCCCCTTCTCGTTGGCCGGCCCGCAGCCGAAGCAGATGCTGCGCGGGGCGTACCGCTCCTGGAGGCTTGGCCCGGTCTTGTCGCCCATGCCCCAGCCTCGCACAGCGAGCGGGAATGTGGAAGGCAAAAGGCACAGGCAGCGCGGATATAGTAAACTCTCTGGCTCCACACCGCCCCGCGCGGTCGCCACCAACACATCTGCCGGGCGTTCCCGGAGACGAAAGCAGGTATGGGTCTTCTCGACAGGTTCCGCAGCCAGCCCCGCTGGAAGCACTCCAACCCCGCCGTCCGAATCGCCGCCGTCGAAGAGCTGCCGCTCGATCAGCAGGACGTGCTGCTGTCGGTCGCGCGCGAGGACCGTGACACCGCGGTGCGGCTCGCCGCGCTGCGCAAGATCATCTCCCCGGTGGCGATCGCCGGGATTGCCCGCGACGACGCCGACGCCCGGGTCCGCGAGGAAGGGGCGTCGCTGCTGTTCGACCTGGCGACCGGCGCCGTCGAGGGGAGCGAGGCCGATTGCCTTGCCGCGCTGGAGGGGCTGTCCGACCCGCGCCAGGTCGTCGCCGTGGCGAAGACGGCCTCGAGCGAGGCGGTCGCGCGTGCCGCCCTGGACCGGGTACAGGACCCGGCCGCGGTCGGCTCGGTGGCCCGCCGCAGCGTTCATCCGCCGGTGCGCCTCGAGGCGTTGGCGCGGGTTGTCGATCCCCGGGAAGTGCTCGCGGTCGCGCTGCGCAGCGAGTTCAAGGACGTGTCGCTGGCCGCGGTCGAGCGGCTGGGCAGCGATCGCGGGGCGCTCGAGGACGTGGCGTCCCACGCACGGAACAAGTCGGCGGCCAAGCGAGCCCGCGCGCTGGCCCGTGCGATTGACGAAAGCGCCTCGCGCGCGGCGGTACCAGCGGCGCCAGAGCCTGCAGCCGGCCAGGAAGAAGAAGAGAAGGCCAGGCGCCGCGCCGCGCTTGCCGCGTGCGAGCGGCTCGAGGCAGTGGCCGCCGAGGCCATGGAGGATGGAGAGGCGGCGGTCGGCGAGATCGAGCGAAGCTGGCGGCTGGCGGGTGGAGAGGAGATGGCCGACCTGGCGCCGCGCTTCGCCGCGGCGAGGGCCGCCGCAGCGGAGGCGCTCGAGCGGAGCCGGCAGGAACGCAGCGCCCGGGCGGCGGCGCTGCAGGCCATGGCCGAAGCGGTGGCGGTGCGGCGCTCGCTCTGCGAGCAGCTCGACGCCGTCGCGGGCGAGGAGACCGAGCCGCGGCTCGAGGAGGCGCGCCGCGCGTGGGCGGCGCTTCCCGAGTTGGGCGATGCGGGCGAGGCCGAGCGCTGGCGCGAACGGCTCGAGGAGGCGTGCCGGGCCGCCGAGGCCAGGCACCGCGCGGCCATCGAGCACCGGGAGCGGCGCGAGAAGGCAGCCGTCATCTGCGACCAGGTCGCGAGCCTTGCCGAGACCGCCGCGTTCCCGCAGGGCCGCGCCGAGTGGCAGGCGCTGCGCCGGTCGTGGAACGCGCTGACCGCCGCGGGCTTCGAGGACCAGGCCCTCTTCGCCCGCTTCGCCGAGGCCGACGAGCGGCTCCGGTCGAAGGAGGCGGAGGAGCGCCAGCGCCGGGCGCAGGAGCAGCAGGAGAACCTGGCGCGCTACCAGAAGCTCTGCGCCGACCTCGAGGCGGTACCGGCCTCGCCCTCGCTCACCCTGAAGGCGGCCGACCGCGCGATACGGCAGGCGCGCGCGGCGCTCGAGGAAGAGAAGTCGCTCCCGTCGCGCCAGGACCACGACGAGGTGACTCGGCGCCTCAAGGCCGTCATCGCCGCGCTGGTCCCGCGCGCGCAGGAGTTGCGCGACATGGACGAGTGGCAGCGCTGGGCCAACGCCGGGGTCCAGGAGGAGCTGTGCCGCCAGGTCGAAGCGCTCGTGCAGGAGGAAGACCTGGCCGTCGCCGCCCGGCAGCTGCGCGAGGCGCAGGCGCGGTGGAAGCAGGTGGCCACGGCGCCGCGCGACCGGTCGCAGGCGCTCTGGAACCGGTTCAAGGCGGCGTGCGACGCGGTTCGCGCCCGCTGCGACGTCTACTACGCCACGCGCGCCGAGGAGCAGGCCGCCAGCCAGGCACGCAAGCAGGCGCTCTGCGAGCAGGCCGAGGCGCTCTCGGGCTCGAGCGACTGGGTCCGGACGGCCGAGGGGATCCAGAAGCTCCAGGCGGAGTGGAAGACAATCGGCCCGGCTCCGCGCGACGCCGAGAAGGCCCTCTGGGACCGCTTCCACGCCGCGTGCGACGCCTTCTTCACCCGCCGCCGCGACGACCTTCGGCAGCGCAAGGGGGAGTGGGCCGCGAACCTGGCGAAGAAGGAGGCGCTCTGCGCCCGCGCCGAGGAGCTGGCCGAGACGACCGAGTGGGCGAGCGCGATCGACGAGATCAAGCGGCTGCAGGCCGAGTGGAAGACCATCGGACCGGTTCGCAAGGCGAAGGCGGAGCAGCTCTGGCGGCGCTTCCGCGCCGCGTGCGATCGCTTCTTCGACCGCTACCAGCACCGCGACCAGGCGGCGCTCGCAGCGGCCGAGGCCGAGCTCGAGGCGCTGGCCGCCGAGTTCGAGTCGATGCCACCCGCCGAAGGGGCCGCGGCCGACCCACCCGAGGGGCTCGCCGAGCGGGTCGCGGCCGCGCGCCGGCAGTGGACGTCGAAGCTGTCGGCGCTTCCGCGCGATCGCGCGGCGCGTCTGGGCGACCGCTGGTCCCGCGCCCTCGAGCGCGTGGCCGAGGCGTGGCCCTCCGCCTTCGCTGGGACCGACCTCGACCTCGAGGCGAACGTCCGTGCGATGGAGGAGCTGTGCGTGCAGATCGAGTCGCTGTCTGCCGACGCCCCGCGCCCGGCGTTTGCCGCCGCCATCGAGGCGGGCGAGGGGTCGCCTGCCACGCTGCTGGCGCAGCAGCTGCGCGAGGCGCTCGCCACCAACACCATCGCGGGCCGGCCCGACGAGGCGGCGCGCGCCAAGGCGGTGTCTGAGCAGGTGCGCCAGGCGCAGGCCGCGTGGCGGCGCATCGGCCCGGTGCCCGAGGCTGCCGGCCGCGCGCTGGCGGCCCGCTTCCAGCGCGCCGTGCAGCGCGTCCACGAGCAGCGCCGCTCCTCCGCGCGCCCGTAGCCTGATCGCCGCGGGACCGGCACCCTCGCCGGTCCCGCC
>DAOPQX010000111.1:6469-9913 GCA_035348395.1 Vicinamibacterales bacterium
CTGTCAGGCGTGCCGGCGGGGCCGATCGTGACCGCACACCTCGTGAGATAGTGGGATGTGCCTCACACCTTGCTCCTGAGTTTTGCGCACCCGGACGATGAGTCGTTCCTCGCGGGCGGCACGGCGTGCCGGTACGCCGCCGAGGGCGCTCGCGTGGTCCTTTCGTGTGCGACGCGCGGCGAGGCGGGCAAGGCGGGGGACCCGCCGCTCTGCACGCCCGCGGAACTGCCCGTGGTTCGTGAGCACGAGCTGAGAGAGGCGGCGGCCATCCTCGGCATCGCCGCGGTTCACCTGCTCGGGTACCACGACCGTGCGCTCGACACCGTGCCGCCGGACCGGATTTGCGAGCAGCTGGTCGCACTGATTCGCCGCGAGCGGCCCGCGGTGGTGCTCACCTTCGACCCGAACGGCGCCAACCTGCACCCCGATCACGTCGCCATCAGCCGTTTCACCTCCGATGCCGTGGCGGCCGCGGCCGACCCGCGGTGGTTCCCCGCACAGGGTGCGGCTCACCAGGTCGCCAGGCTCGTGTGGGTGGCCGGGCGCCATCCCTGGGACCTGGCCCGCGACCCCGATGCCGCCGCGAAGCCCGGCGTGGACTTCGCGATCGACGTCGGCCCGTGGCGGGCACGCCGCCTCGCCGCCCTCGAGGCCCATCGCACCCAGCGCCCCAGCGTGCAGCGGCACTTCCTGCGCCACGCCGATCGCGACCTGCTGCTGTCGCGCGAGTTCTTTCGCCAGGGGTGGGGGCCGCCTCTCACGGCGCGGCCCGCCGGGGACCTGTTCGAAGGGATCGGGGACTGACGCTGTCGTGCTGAGGGTGCAGTGGGTGCTGGGGGTGCTGAAGGTGCTGGTGCTGGTGGTGCTGAAGGCTCGCCGCGCCGTAGCCGCGCACCGCGCGGCGGAGGCAGGTGCTGGTGCTGAAGGTGCCGCCGGCCCTGCCCGCCGTAGCCGCGAGCGCAACGAGCGAAGGCGAGTGCGGGTGCCGAAGTGCCGGCGGGCCAGCCCGCGGTAGCCGCGAGCGCAGCGAGCGTTTGGCGAAGGCGGGTGCTGCTGCCTGGAGTGCCGCTCAGGGGAATTCGGCACTGACGCAGTATCATGTGTTCGATGCTGCGTCGCGCCGATCTCGTCCGCCCCGCCGAGCCCCGCACGAACGTCCTCTTGAAGCTTCCCGACGGCCGCACCTTCGAGGCCCCGATCGGGATGACCCTGGCCGAGATCTTCCTGGCTATCGGCTCGCTGTCAGGCAGGAGCCCGGCGACCCCGTGCGCGGGCAGGCTGCGCGCGGTGGCGGCCCTGGTCAACGGGCGGCTGCGCGACCTGACCACGCCGCTGACCGAGGATGCGTCTGTGGTGCCGCTCACGCCGCAGGACGCCGACGGGGCCCGCATCTACCGCCGGTCCCTCAGCTTCCTGCTGATGACGGCCGCGGCCGAGGAGTTCCCGGGCGCCGACGTGAGCATCGAGCACTCCGCGACGACCGTGGGCGCGTACTTCTGCGAGGTGCGCGGCCATGCCCCGTTCACCCAGGACGAGTTGCGGCGCATCGAGGCGCGCATGCGCGCCATCGTCAAGGCCGACGAGCCGATCGTGCGGACGCCGATGCCCCTGACGCAGGCAATCGAGGCGGTCAAGGCCCGCGGGGACCTGGAGACAGCGCGACTGCTCGCGCACCGGCAGAAAGACGACCTGGTCCTCTACAGCCTCCGGGGACGGCAGGACTACTTCCAGGGCTACATGGTGCCTTCGACCGGCTGCCTGCCGCATTTCGCCCTGCACGCGTTCCCGCCTGGGTTCTTCCTCCAGTTCCCCCACCAGCGCCAGCCGCAGGCGCTGCCGCCCATCACGCCGTATCCGAAGCTGTTCCAGGTGTACGAAGAGGCGGGGCACTGGCTCGACCGGCTGGGCATTCGCGGCGCCGGCGTGCTCAACGACGCCATTGCCGCCGGGAGGCTCCAGGAGATCTCGCTGGTGGCCGAGGCGCTGCACGAGGCGCGCATCGCGAGCATCGCCCAGGACATCGCCTCGCGAGGCGAGCGAGTCAGGGTGATCCTGGTTGCGGGGCCCTCCTCCTCGGGCAAGACGACGTTCTCGAAGCGCCTGGCGGTGCAGCTGGTGGCGAACGGCCGGCGCCCGCTCGCCGTCTGCCTCGACGACTACTTCGTGGATCGCGAGCACACGCCGCGTGACGCCGCCGGGAACTTCGACTACGAGTGCCTCGAGGCGGTGGACGTGGCGCTCTTCAACGACCACCTGCTGCGCCTGATGGCGGGCGAGCGCGTGCAGCTGCCGCGTTACGATTTCCGGTCCGGCCGCCGCGAGACCGGCCTCTCGGTCGCGCTGGGCCCGGACGCCATCGTGATCGTCGAGGGCATCCACGGCCTGAACCCGGCGCTGGTGCCGCACCTCCCGGGCCACTCGGTCTACCGTGTCTACGTCTCGGCGCTGACGCAGCTGAACCTCGACCGCCACAACCGCGTCAGCACCACCGACTGCCGGCTCGTGCGGCGAATCGTGCGCGATGCCGCCTTCCGGGGATACAACGCGACCGAGACGCTCAGGCGCTGGGAGGCGGTCACCTCCGGCGAGAAGGTGCACATCTTCCCCTACCAGGAGAACAGCGACTCGATCTTCAACTCGGCGCTGGTGCACGAGCTGGCCGTCCTGCGGCCCCTGGCCGAGCCGTTGCTGCTCCAGGTGCAGCACGACACCCCGGAACACCTCGAAGCGAACCGCCTGCTCTCGTTCCTCCAGTGGTTCCTGCCCGCCCCGACCGAGGTCGTTCCCGACAACTCGATCCTGCGCGAGTTCGTCGGTGGCTCGATCCTCGAGAGCTTCAACCCCTGGCTGGAGCGGATCCGTTAGCCCTGAGCTCGCCTTCGCCCGCCTTCGCTTCGCCTCCGGCTTGCTTGACCTTAGGTCCTCGGCGAGCTACGGCGGGGCAGGCTTCGCCCCCGGCTTGATGACGTCCTCGGCGAACTACGGCGCGGAAAGCCCCTGAGCCTTGAGCCCTGAGCCTGCTGTTGACGAGCACGGCACTTCTGCGGTTTGCTAGTTCAGATAGGGATCCACTCCCAGATTCACTGGGCGGCGGCCCGCCGGGGGCACCGCCGGAGGAGCGTTATGCCCGAGACGCCGACGCGCCAGGACGCCATCACGACGCTGGCCGATCTCATCAAGGACGTGCCCGTGGCGATGCTGACGACGACCGGGATGGGGCGGCTCCGCAGCCGTCCGATGGTCGCGCAGCGGGTCCCCTTCGACGGCGCGTTGTGGTTCCTGACCGCGCGGTCGGCGGGCAAGACGGGCGAGATCAGGGATCGCCAGGCGGTTCACGTGACCTTCGTGTCCCCGGACGACAATCGCTACGTCTGGGCTTCCGGCACCGCGACGCTCGTGGACGACCCGGCGCAGGTCAAGGCGATCTGGCACGACGGGTATCGG
>DAOPQX010000112.1:0-9777 GCA_035348395.1 Vicinamibacterales bacterium
AGCGTCTTGCCGGCGCCCGCGCCGAGGCCGCACGTGCCCGTGCCGATGTAGATCACCGGGCGCGCCAGCCCCTCGCGGCGCAGCCGCGCGTTGGAGGCCGAACGGGCCGCGGCGCACTCCTCGTCCTCGTGGCAGAGCGGGCCGGCCGAGAGGCAGTCGATCAGCTGGGGGCAGGGCCGGTCGGGCCCGTGCCAGCAGCGGGAACAGCAGCGGGGGAACTCCCTCACCTTCACCTCGCCGTTCATTTGCGCGTCGCCTCCCTCTTCAGCGTCCGCAGGATCTTGGTGACGCGCTCGGCGGTCGCGCCCGCGTGGAACTCGCCGTTGACGGCCATCACCGGCGCCAGGCCGCAGGCGCCGAGGCAGGCCACCACTTCGAGGCTGAAGTTCCCGTCGCGCGTGGTCTGGCCGGGCTTGATGCTCAGCGTCCGCTGGATCGTGGAGAGCGCGGCGAGCGACCCCTTCACGTGGCAGGCCGTGCCGCGGCACACCTGGATGTGGTAGCGGCCGAGCGGCTGGAAGCGGAACTGGTTGTAGAAGGTGGCCACGCCGTACACCTTGCTCGCCGGGAGGCGCAGGTGCCGGCCGATGCGGACCACGGCGTCGCGCGAGAGGTAGCCCTGCGACGCCTGGACCTCCTGGAGCAGCGGGATCAGCGCGTCGCGCCGGCCCGCCGGGTACTTCGTGACGATCGGATCGATGTCGGTGACGGTCATCGGGATGAGTCCTGCTGTTCGACCTGCTGATGCGCGTAGTAGGCGACCTTGTCGAGTGCCATCATCAGGTCCACGTGCTCGACGTACAGGCCCGCGGGGACGTGCAGGCGGACCGGCGCGAAGTTGAGGATGCCGCGGACGCCGGCCAAGACGAGCTGGTCGGCGACGCCCTGGGCCTCGGCGGCGGGGACGGCAATCACGCCCACGTGAATCTGCTCGCGGGCGATGACCTCGGCCATCTCCGACAAGGGGTAGCAGCGGCACCCGTGGAGAATCCGGCCCGTCTTCTCGGGCGCCCGGTCGAAGGCGGCGGCAAAGCGCACCGGCTGGCGGTTGGCGTAGTAGGCCAGGATCGCGCGGCCGAGGTTGCCCACGCCGACCAGGGCCACCGAGGTCTCGATCGACCGGGCAAGCAGCCCCTCGATGTTGGAGACCAGCTCGCCAATCGCGTA
Source organism: Vicinamibacterales bacterium (assembly GCA_035348395.1). GTDB lineage: Bacteria > Acidobacteriota > Vicinamibacteria > Vicinamibacterales > Fen-181 > JARKSS01. Next base: position 1,168 of record DAOPQX010000112.1, read on the forward strand.
GCCGCGCCGGGGGCTGCCCGAGAAGCCGATGGTCATCAGGTCGCGCCGGACCTGAGAGGGCGTGCTGACCGCGAGGCGGGCGAGCTGATGCGAATAGACCTGCCGGTTGCCCTGGGCGAGCTGTTCCTGGAGCAGCCGGCGGTACAAGCTCAGCCGGCCGATGGTATTGCCCGGGATGGCGGCGGCGGTTGGCTTGCTTGGCATAGCTGTGAATGAGTTCACGCTGTGAACTGTTTCACAAATGAAGATACACGAGCTGTCGAGCCATGTCAAGCGCAGTTGTCTGGATATGTGCGGCTTCGGCCGAATGAATTCTGGGGAGGGTAGGGCCAGCCCCTAGCCCCTAGCCCCTAGCCCCTAACAGTACACGTCCCGCTCGCCGCCCTGGACGCGCGCCATCAGCTGTTCGGAGCGCTTGCGCGGCCAGGCCTCCATGCCGGCCAGCGCCTCCGCGATGCAGCGCTCACCAACCGCCCTCGTCTCGGGTGAGGCGTAGTCGATGAGGTACTCGAGGAAGGTCGAGAGGCCGTTGGGGTCGCAGTGCTGCTTGATGTCGCCCGGCTTGGCGAGGTCCATGAAGTCGGCGCCCGTCCGCCCCAGGCGGTAGCAGCCGGTGCAGAACGAGGGGATGTAGCCCAGCCCGGCCACGTCGCGCACCACCTCGTCGAGGCCGCGGTGGTCGCCCAGGCAGAACTGGCTCGATTCGAGCCGCTCGTCGTCGGCGTAGCCCCCGGGGTTGGTGCGGCTGCCGGCCGAGATCTGCGACACGCCGAGCGCGAAGGTCTCGCGGCGGATGTCGGCCGACTCGCGCGTGGACATGATGATCCCGGTGTAGGGGACTGCCAGGCGCAGGATTGCGACAATCTTGCGGAAGTCGACGTCGCTCACGGGGTGGGGCGGGTGCGTCGCGACGTCCGAGCCGGTGGCCGGCTCCATGCGCGGCACGCTGATGGTGTGCGGCCCGACCCCGAAGCGTGCCTCCAGGTGCCGGATGTGCTGCATCAGCGCGAGCAGCTCGAAGCGCCAGTCGAACAGCCCGAACAGCACGCCGATTCCCACGTCGTTGATGCCCGCTTCCATCGCGCGGTCCATCGCCGTGACGCGCCAGTCGTAGTCCTTCTTCTTGCCGCCGACGTGGAACCGCGCGTACGTCTCCCGGTGGTAGGTCTCCTGGAAGAGCTGGTAGGTGCCGATCTTGCGCTCGTGGAGCGCGCGGAACTCGTCGAGGGTCAGGGGCGCCACGTTGGCGTTGACGCGACGGACCTCGCCCTTTCCGTGCTTCACCGAGTAGATGGTGTCGATCGAGTCGAGCACGTACGAGAAGCCCTGCCGCGGGTACGACTCGCCCGCCACCAGCAGGATCCGCTTGTGCCCCTGGTCGATCAGGATCCGCACCTCGTTGGCGATCTCCTCCTGCGACAGTGCCCGACGCTTCAGCTCGGTGTTCCGCGCCCGGAACGCGCAATACGTGCACTCGTTGCCGCACAGGTTGGAGACGTACAGCGGGGCGAACAGCACGAGGCGGCGCCCGTAGATGGTGTCCTTGACATGGGCTGCCGCTTGGAACAGCTCGCCGATGAGCTCGGGGTCGCTGACGTTCATGAGCACCGCCACGTCCGCGGCCTCCAGGCCGTGGAGCTCGCGCGCCTTGGCAAGGACCGCGCGGACGGCGCCCGAATCGGTCTGTCGATGCGCCTGCAGGGTGTCGACGATCGCACCTTCGTCGATGAACTGCGGCGCTTGGACTGTAGTCATGAATCCCTCGGGAATGAACGGGAGGCGGGAAATCCAGCCCTCGTTGCTCCGTAAATTATACTCCTCACTCTCCACGCCCCGGGGCCCGCCTTGGCCCCCTTTGGTGTCCTTCGTGTCCTGTGGTTCAAACCGTCTTCGTGGTCTTCTCACGGGATCCGTGAGAAGATCGGGAGGACCTTCCGCTGGCCGCCCGGGCGGCCGCCACCTGTCTGTGACCGATCATCGTGGTTCCGTCGAGCGGCTCAGGGTGTCGATCCGCGGCGCCGTCCAGGGCGTCGGCTTCCGGCCCTTCGTCTACCGGCTTGCCGCCGAAATGTCGCTGCCGGGCTGGGTGATCAACTCCGCCGCCGGCGTCATCGTCGAGGTGGAGGGGCGGCCCGAGACGCTGCGCGAGTTCCTGGTCCGCCTCGAGCGTGAGCGTCCGCCCCGCGCGGTGGTGCACGGGCTCGAGCCCTGCTGGCTCGACCCGGTGGGGTTCGAGCGTTTCGAGATCCGCCACAGCGAGGGGGGAGAGCGGCGCACGCTGATCCTCCCCGACATCGCTCCCTGTGACGACTGTCTTCGCGAGCTGCGCGACCCGGCCGACCGGCGCTATCGTTACCCGTTCGTCAACTGCACGAACTGCGGGCCCCGCTTCACGATCATCGAGGGGCTGCCCTACGACCGCCCGCTCACGACGATGAAGCGGTTCCGGATGTGCCCGGCGTGCCAGGCCGAGTACGACGATCCGCGCGACCGCCGCTTCCACGCCCAGCCGAACGCCTGCCCGGCCTGCGGCCCGCGGCTTCAGCTCTGGGCGCCCGACGGGCGGTGCCTGTACGAGGCGGACGAGGCGCTGCGCTACGCCGCAAACGCGATTTCGCAGGGCCTGATCGTGGCGGTGAAGGGGCTTGGCGGGTTCCACCTCGTGGTGGACGCGCGGCACGACGCGGCAATCGAGCGGCTGCGCGAGGCGAAGGGACGCGAGGAGAAGCCGTTTGCCGTCATGGTGGCCGGCGTCGACGCGGCGCGGCACGAGTGCGAGGTCGGAGCGCTCGAGGCGCGGCTGCTCGCCTCGCCCGAAGCGCCGATCGTGCTCATGGACCGGAGGCGGGGCGGCTCGATCGCAGCGGCCGTGGCGCCGCGCAACCCGACGCTCGGGTTGATGCTGCCATCGACGCCGCTGCACCACCTGCTGCTGGCCGAGCTTCAGCATCCGGTGGTTGCCACCAGCGGCAACCGGGCCGACGAGACGATCTGCACCGACGAGCGCGAGGCGCTCGCGCGGCTGGCGGGTCTCGCCGACCTCTTCCTGGTGCACGACCGCCCCATCGCGCGGCACGCCGACGACTCGATCGTGCGCGTGGTGCTCGGCCGCGAGCTGCTGCTTCGGCGGGCCCGCGGCTACGCCCCGCTGCCGATCGGGCTGGCCGGCACCACGGCCGCCCGCGGTGACGAGGCCCCCAGCGTGCTGGGTGTCGGGGCGCACCTGAAGAACACGGTGGCGATCTCGGTTGGCGAGGCGGTCTTCGTCAGCCAGCACATCGGCGACCTGGAGACGCCGCAGGCGAACGAGGCCTTCGAGCACGTGATTGCGGACCTCGAGCGGATGTACCAGGTTTCACGCTCCCGGGTCGCCTGCGATCTCCATCCCGACTACCTCTCGACGGCCTACGCGCGGGCGGCCGCGACTCCGGCAATCGGCGTCCAGCACCACGTGGCGCACGTGCTCTCCTGCATGGCCGAGAACGAGCAGGAGCCGCCGCTTTTGGGCGTGGCGTGGGATGGGAACGGCTTCGGCGAGGACGGGCGCATCTGGGGCGGCGAGTGGTTCGAGGTTGCCGCGTCGGGCGTTCGCCGGGTGGCCTCGCTGAGCCCGTTCGGTCTTCCGGGAGGCGACGCGGCCGTGCGCGACGCGCGCCGCTCGGCAGCGGCGCTGCTCTTCGCGCTGCACGGCGGGGCCGCATTGGCCATGGACGACCTGGCCCCGATCGCTTCGCTCCCGCCAATCGAGCGCCGCACGCTGCGGACGATGCTCGAGCGTGGGCTGAACACGCCGCTCACCTCCAGTGCCGGCCGGCTGTTCGACGGCGTGGCCTCGCTGCTGAACCTGCGGCACCGGGTTGCTTACGAGGGCCAGGCAGCGATCGAGCTGGAGTGGGCCGCGAGGGGAGGGCGGCCGGGATGCACGTACCCCTTCGTCATTCACGAGGGCCGCGAGTTCCCGCCGGGTGAACGAGACGAGGCGCCGGCCCTGGTGGACTGGCAGCCGATGCTCGAGGCCTTGATCGCCGACCTTCGGGCGGGTGCGCCGGCGGCCGACCTCGCGCGCCGCTTCCACGACACGCTGGCCGAGATGATCGTGGCGGTCGCGTCGCGCCAGGGCCTCGAGCGCGTGGTGCTGTCGGGCGGCTGCTTCCAGAACCGCTGCCTGACCGAGCGGGCGGTCACCCGCCTGCGCGAGGCGGGGTTCCGGCCTTTCTGGCACCAGCGCATCCCGCCCAACGACGGCGGCATCGCGCTGGGGCAGGTCGTGGCGGCGGCCTGGGGGATGGGTACGCAACGGTAAACGGAGGCCTGTTGGCCTGAGGGGAGTCAGATGTGTCTCGCCATCCCGGGAAAGATCGTCAGCGTGGCGGGTGACGACCCGTTCACGCGCACCGCGCGCGTCAGCTTCGACGGCGTGATCAAGGAGGTGAGCCTCGCCTACCTTCCCGACGCCCGCGTGGACGAGTACGTCGTCGTCCACGCCGGTTTCGCCCTCAGCCGGGTCGACGAGGCCGAGGCCCGGGAGGTGTTCGAGTACCTGGCGGCCATTGGCGTCGAAGGTGGCGAGGGGCCGGAGGAGCCGCGTTGAAATACCTGGACGAGTACCGCGACCCGGCGGCCGCCCGCCGCACCCTGGCGGCGATCCGCGCGCTCGTCACGCGGCCCTGGACCGTGATGGAGGTCTGCGGCGGACAGACGCACGCGATCCTGAAGTACGGGCTCGACCAGCTGCTGCCTTCCGAGGTGACGCTGCTGCACGGGCCCGGCTGCCCGGTGTGCGTGACGCCGGCGGCGAAGATCGACCGGGCGATCGCGCTTGCGTCGCGTCCCGAGGTCATCCTCTGTTCGTTCGGCGACATGCTGCGCGTCCCCGGCTCGGCAATCGATCTCCTGTCGGCCAAGGCGGCCGGCGGCGACGTGCGGGTGGTCTACTCGCCGCTCGACGCGCTCGACCTGGCGCGGCGCGAGCGCGGGCGCCAGGTCGTGTTCTTTGCCGTGGGCTTCGAGACGACGGCGCCGGGAAACGCGATGGCGGCGTACCTGGCGCGGCGGGACGGCGTCGCCAACTTCAGCCTGCTCGTCTCGCACGTGCTGGTCCCGCCGGCGCTCGAGGCGATCCTCTCGTCGGACGGCTGCCGCGTCCGGGGCTTCCTGGCGGCCGGGCACGTGTGCGCGGTCACCGGGGCTGCCGGCTACCTCCCCGTCGCCAGGCGCTACCGCGTTCCGATCGTGATCACCGGGTTCGAGCCGCTCGACCTGCTGATGGGGCTCCACATGTGTCTCTCGCAGCTCGAGCAGGGGCGTGCGGAGGTGGAGAACCAGTACGCGCGGGTCGTGCGAGAGGAGGGCAACCCCGCGGCGCAGGCGCTGCTTCACGAGGTTTTCGAGGTGGTCGATCGCGAGTGGCGAGGGATTGGAGTGATTCCATCGAGTGGCCTGGGATTGCGCCGGCCCTACGAGGAGCTCGACGCGGAGCGGCGGTTCGGCCTCGAGGAGCTTGCCTCGCCGGGGGAGCCGGCTTCGTGCCAGAGCGGCCTCGTCCTGCAGGGACGCCTGAAGCCTTCCGAGTGCGGCGCCTTCGGCAAGGAGTGCACGCCGGACCACCCCCTCGGTGCGACGATGGTTTCTTCAGAAGGAGCCTGCGCCGCGTACTACCTCCATCGCCCGCCTTCGCCAGACGCTCGCTGACTTCTTATGTCTGACTTCTCCGCCTCCTGTCCCGCACCCATCGCCCGCCACGAACGGGTGACGCTCGCCCACGGGGGCGGCGGCCGCCTCATGCACGAGCTGCTGTCGGGGGTGTTCCTGGCAGCGTTCGAAAGTCCGCTTGCCGACCGCGACCACGACGCCGCGGTGTTCGCGCTGGGACGAGGGCCGGGCCGCGTGGCGTTCACGACCGATTCGTACGTGGTGCGGCCGCTCTTCTTCCCCGGAGGCGACATCGGGACGCTGGCGGTGAACGGTACGGTGAACGATCTCGCGATGGCGGGCGCGAGACCGCGGTTCCTCAGCGCCGGGTTCATCGTCGAGGAAGGGCTCGAAATCGCAACGCTGGAGCGCATCGCGCGTTCGATGCAGGAGGCTGCGGCCGCGGCCGGCGTGGCGATCGTGACGGGCGATACGAAGGTGGTGGAGCGGGGCCGCGGCGATGGTGTGTACGTGAACACTGCCGGGGTGGGCACCGTCGAACACAACCTGCGGATCGCCCCGGCGTCGGTCAGGCCTGGCGATGCCGTTGTCGTCAGCGGCGACCTGGGGCGCCACGGGATGGCGGTGATGGCGGCTCGCGAGGGCCTCGGGTTCGAGTCGGCGATCCACAGCGACTGCGCGCCGTTGGCCGAGCCGGTGCTGGCGCTGCTCGAGGCGGGCCTCGAGGTGCACTGCCTTCGGGATCTCACGCGCGGCGGGCTGGCGAGCGCCCTGAACGAGATCGCGAAGGCGTCGGGTTCGGGCATCGCGATCCAGCAGCAGGCGTTGAAAGTGGACGGCGGGGTTCGCGCGGCGTGCGAGATGCTCGGCCTCGATCCCTTCTACGTCGCCAACGAAGGACGGTTTGCGCTCTTCCTGCCGGAGTCGCAGGCCGGCCGGGCCGTGGAAGTGTTGTCGCGGTTCCAGGTCACCGCCGGCGCGGCGGTGGCCGGACGCGTCGTGCCCACCGACCCGGGCCGGGTGGTCGTCTTCGGACTGCTTGGCGTGGCGCGCCTGCTCCCGATGCAGAGCGGCGAGCAGCTGCCGCGAATCTGCTAACATCAGCCAGCTATGATCTGGACGTTCACACGGGACAATCGGCAGGCGCGTTGCGAGATCCGGCGGAACGCCGACGGGTTGGACTACGAGTTCGTCACGACGAGCGACGACGGCACCGAGCGGGTGGAGCGGTTCGACGACCCGGCCGCCTTGATCGATCGATCGGTTCAGTACTTCAAGGAGCTTTTCGAAGGCGGCTGGCGGCCCCTCCCCGATCCCCGCTGAGGACGCCCCTGGGCCGGTGTCACCTTGGCCGACACAATGTAACGGCCGCGTCGTCTTCCTGACGCCGCGGCGTCCGGGCTGCCCGATCGCACGCCGGGAGCCGCGAAAAGCTGCGCGAGGGGACCCTCCCTCCATGGCACCGGCATTGCTGCTCTTCTTCAGGTCAGCTGCGCGTCAGCACTAATCCATCAACCCAGTCGATCGCGAACCGGCGGCGGGTCGCGGTGTCGGGGTTTGAAGACAAGGAGGAGGCTTTCTATGAGTTACGTCCGGTCCGCCCAGGAAGAGACGCTCCGACGCGTGAGGGCGGAGTTCCTCGAGATGCCGGGGTTGAAGCTGACGGTGCCGCAGGCACAGCGTTTGTGGGGCGTCGATCGCCGCACCTGCGAGGCCGTGATCGAGGAGCTGACGGCGTCCCGCTTTCTCGCTCGAACCCGTGACGGCGCGGTGATTCTGCGCGCCGCGACGGCCTGAGGAGCGGCGCCGGCCGGAAGACCACGCGCCGCGAGCGTGCGGCGCGGGAGCGGCGACACGAGGTGTTCGATGGCGCCCATCTTGCTGGAGTTCCTGTTGAGCGCGTGGGTGGTCGCAGCCTTGCCACTTCCCGGCGCGCCAAGGAGCAGAGGCGGATGGCGAAGATCGACACTTTGGAGAAGGTGATGGTCGAGGAGCTGCGCGACATCCTCGACGCCGAGAAGCAGGTGCTCAGGTCGTTGCCGAAGATGGCCAGGGCGGCCACGGGCGGCGAGCTGCGAATGATGTTCGAGGAGCACCGCCAGCAGACGACGGGCCAGCTCGAGCGGTTGAACCGGGCTTTCGGGTTGATTGGCAGCGCGGCCCGCGGGAAGAAGTGCAAGGGCATGCAGGCGCTGATCGAGGAAGCCCAGGAGATGATGGCCGAGGTCGAGGCGGGCCCGGTGCGCGACGCGGTGCTCATCGCGTCGGCTCAGAAGGTCGAGCACTACGAGATGGCCGCCTACGGGACCCTCCGCACCTGGGCCGCGCGGTTGGGGTACGGAGAGGTGGCCGAGCTGCTCGAGCAGACCCTCGAGCAGGAGAAGCTGACCGACGGGCGGCTCACCGGCGTGGCCGAGACGCTGGCCAATCCCGAAGCGGCTGGCGAGGTTGAGCTCGAGGAGCCGAGGCGCCGCGCCGGCCGGTCGTCTCGTGCCGGCGGCGCCGCTCGTGCCCGCAAGGCCGCCGGACGAAAGGCGTCTGGCCGGAAGACTGCCAGCCGGAAGAAGACGAGTGCCGGCAAGCGCGCGGCGGGCCGGCGCAGCAACCGTTGAGATGGACTGACTTGCCTTTGCCTCCAGGCCGCTTTCTTCAGCGGCCTGCTGGCCTCCCCCAAGCCGTAGCCCTTGCTCCTGGCCCCTGGCCCTCAGGCTTGGCCCAGCAGTATCGCAACCGGGCAGTTCGCGAGCGCCGCTCCAACCCGCACGGCTTCTCCACCCTCGTTCTCGAAGGTTTCCACCTGCTCCCCTGTGACCACGTTGGTCCACCGCCGTCCCGTCACGGCCGGCGGCAGCGCCACGAAGGTCGGTCCCCACGCCGCCGCCCACTCGCGCCAGCCTTCGCCGAGCCTGGCGACCAGGCGCGGGACGAGGATGAGGGCGGCTGAGGGCGAGGCCGGGG
>DAOPQX010000113.1:0-9769 GCA_035348395.1 Vicinamibacterales bacterium
GCCTTCTTCAGCGCCGGCACCCTGCCGCTGCGGTCGCTGGCCGCCGCCGAGGACCAGGGCGTGAAGTTCGCCTCCGAGATGGGCGCCAGTTCGCTGGCCGAACTTCGGGCGAAGCCGGCCGCCGAGCTGCTGGCCGCCGCCTCGAAGCCGAGGCAGCCCGGCTTCTCGCCGATCCTCGACGGATACTTCATGCCCGAGGAGCCCTCGGCCATCTACGCGGCCGGCAGGCACAGCCGCGTGCCCCTGCTCGCCGGCTGGAACGCCGACGAGATCCGCCAGGCGGTGACCATGCGGCCCGAGAAGCCGACCGTCGCGAGCTTCACCGCCGACGTCCGCAAGCGCTTTGGGAAGCTGGCCGACGCCGTCCTCGCGGCTTACCCGGCGCGTGACGACGTGGAGGCGCTGGAATCGGCCGCGGCGCTCGCCAGCGACACGTTCATCGGCTACGGCACCTGGAAGTGGATCGAGACGCACCTTCAATCGAGCGGCTCCGCCGTCTACCGCTACTCGTTCGACCGGAAGATCCCGGTCGAGCCGGGTGCGGCGGTGATGGGCCGCCCCGTGACCGCGGCCGACGTGGGAGCCCGGCACGCGGGGGAGATCGAATACGTCTTCGGCTCGCTGAAGCTCTCGCTGCCAAAGGTCCCCTGGGAGGAGGCCGACTGGAAGCTGTCGGACGCCATGACCTCCTACTGGGCGAACTTCGCGCGCAGCGGCGACCCCAACGGCTCGGGCCTGCCGCCGTGGCCGCGCTACGAGGACAACGGCCGCCGGGTGCTGCACCTCGACGTGACGATCAAGGATGCCCCCGACACGCTGCGCCCGCGCTACGAGGCGCTCGACGCCTTCGCGGCCTCGCAACGGAAGTAGGAGAGGCCTTTTCTGTCCACGTTCACCGCAGAGGCGCGGAGACGCGGAGACGACGCGGAGACGAAGGTTGACCACAGAGGCACAGAGAGCACAGAGACGACACAGGGAAGACGGCGAGATTGAAAAGTAACCTCTGCGCCTCTGCGTCTCCGCGTTGAATCGTTCATCTCAAGTGGCCGTGTGGCACGTGTTCAGCTGTCTGCTATCTGCTGTCCGCTTCATGACGAGGAGAGCGCATGAAACGCAATCGACGCGAGTTCGTCCAGGTGGTCGGGGCTGGAGCGGCCGGGCTGACGATTGGCGGCGGGCGGTGGGCGGAGGCCGCGGCGTTGCCGCATGGCGCCGCGCCGGCCGGTGAAGACGACGGCCCCGTCCTGCTCGTCGGCGAGAAGATTGCCGTCACCGAGACGGCCAGCGGCAAGGTGCGCGGCTACGTCCTGCGCGGCATCCACCACTTCCTCGGCATCCCGTACGGCGCCGACACCTCGGGGCCCAACCGCTTCATGCCGCCGCGAAAGCCGAAGCCCTGGGCCGACGTCTACCCCGCGCTCTGGTGGGGCAACTCGGCGCCGCAGAACATGGAGAACCGCTACGCGAGCAAGTACGCCTCGTTCCGCGACCGCTGGAACTACGACGACGTCAGCGAGGACTGCCTGCGGCTGAACGTCTTCACGCCCGCCCTCGACGGCGCGAAGCGGCCGGTGATGTTCTGGATCCACGGCGGCGGGTTCACGGCCGGCAACGGCATCGAGCAGGACGGCTACAACGGCGAGAACCTCGCGCGCCGCGGCAACGTCGTCTTCGTGTCGCTCAATCACCGCCTCGGCCAGCTCGGGTTCACCAACCTGGCCGGCGCCTGCGGCGAGGCGTTCGCCGCGTCCGGCAACGCCGGCATGCTCGACATCGTCGCCGCGCTCGAGTGGGTGCGCGACAACATCGCGGCCTTCGGCGGCGACCCCGGAAACGTGACCATCATGGGGCAGTCGGGCGGCGGCGCGAAGGTGTGCACGCTGACCGCGATGCCCTCGGCCAAGGGGTTGTTCCACAAGGCCGTGGTGCTCAGCGGCGCGTCCACCAAGTCGGGTGACAAGGAGTACTCGGAAAAGCTGGGTGCGTACGTGCTGAAAGAGGCGGGCCTGACGCCGGCCGGGATCGGCAAGCTGCAGGAGATGCCCTGGAAGGAGTACTACGCCCTGGCGGGACAGGCGCTGCGGAAGCTGAGCGCCGAGACCGGCCCGGGCGGCGGCCTGCGCCGCGGCTTCAGCCCGTCGGTGGACGGCGTAATCCTGCCGCAGCACCCGTACTTCCCCGAGGCCGCGCCCACGGCGGCGCAGGTGCCGATGCTCATCTGCTCGACCTTCCACGAGCAGTCGGCGAGCTGGATGGACGCGAAGCTCGAGGACATGACGCTCGAGCAGGTGGTCGAGCGCGTGAAGGAGCGCGCCGGCTTCGGCCCCGGCTTCGGCGAGAAGGCGGCCGACGTCGTCGCGGCCTACGCGAAGGCGTTCCCCGGCAGGAAGCCGGTTGAGATCTGGTCGCTCGTCACAAGCAACCGCCAGTCAGTGGTGGCGTTGGCCGACGCGAAGTCGCGGCAGCCGGCGCCGGTGTACGTGAGCTGGTTCGGCTGGCAGCCGCCGCTCTTCGACGGACGGCTCCGGGCCTTCCACTGCGTGGACATCTGCTTCTGGTTCTACAACACCGACTTGATGATCAGCCACACGGGCGGCGGGGCGCGGCCGCGCAAGCTGGCGGCGCAGATGTCCGACTATCTCGTGCAGTTCATGAAGACCGGCGATCCCAACGGCGGCGGACGGCCGGGCTGGCCGAAGTACACCTCCGCCAACGGCGAGACGATGATCCTCGACGACGTGTGCGAGGTGAAGAACGATCCCGACCGCGAGGCACGGAAGGCTTTGCCGGCGGTCTGATCCCAGCTATAGTTGGATATTCGCCACTAAGCCCCCATGCCCCCCGAAGACCCCGAGGCGCCGGACCTCGGCCGGGCGAGCTTTCGCGCCCTGGTGGAGTCGGCGCCTGACGCCATCGTCGCCGTGGACGCCCGCGGCCTGATCGTGCTGGCCAACGCGCAGGCCGAGGCGGTGTTCGGGTACGCGCGGCAAGAGCTGATCGGCCAGCCGGTCGAGCTGCTCATACCCGAGGCGCGCCGCGCGGAGCACGTCTCCGCGCGGCAGCGCTACAACGGGCAGCCGCGTCGGCGCCCCATGGGGCTCGGGCTCGACCTCCAGGGCCGCCGGAAGGACGGCTCCGTCTTCCCCACCGAGATCAGCCTCAGCCCCCTACCGGCCCCGGGCGGCCCGATCGTCATCGCGTTCATCCGCGACATCACCGAGCGCAAGAAGATCGACGACGAGCGCGCGAGGTGGATGCGCGAGGAGGCGGCAAGCCGCGCGAAGGACGACTTCGTGACCACGCTGTCGCACGAGCTGCGGACGCCGCTGAACGCGATCCTCGGGTGGACCGAGATGCTGAAGGCCAACCCGGGCGACCCGGCGTTCGCGGCCAAGGCGATCGAGACAATCCAGCGCAGCGCCCGCGCGCAGGTGCAGCTGGTGGACGACCTGCTCGACGTGTCACGCATCGTCGCCGGCAAGCTTCGCCTCGACCTCCGCGAGACGGAACTGCCGCCGGTGCTTCGTGCCGCCGTTGAAACGGTCAGGCCGGCTGCCGAGGCGAAGACGATTAGGCTGGAGAGCGAGATCTCGGACGACCTGCCGCGCGTCCGGGGCGACGCGGCCCGGCTGCAGCAGGTGGCCTGGAACCTCCTGGCGAACGCGGTCAAGTTCACGCCCGACGGCGGAACGGTCGGCCTGGCCGCGGGACGCCGCGACGCCGACGTCGAGGTGCGGGTGAGCGACACCGGGCCGGGCATCGACCCGGCGATCCTCCCGCACATCTTCGAGCGCTTCAGCCAGGGCGAGCAGGCCGGCCCCTCGCGCCAGCGCGGACTCGGTCTCGGCCTCTCGATCGTCCACGACATCGTCCAGCTGCACGGAGGGCGCGTCGAGGCCGACAGCGCCGGCCCGGGCCGCGGCGCCACCTTCATCGTCCGGCTGCCGGCGCTGTAAGCCGTTTCCTGGCTCCCCGCTTGCACCCCTCGCGCCCTGAACTCTGTCAGGGTTTCGAGGCGAAACACGGCACAGCCGACGCGCCGTTTTGAGGGAGATGGCAATGAGCGTTCGATACTTTGCGATGGCAGCCGGGCTGGTCTACTTGCTGGTCGGCGTGCTGGGGTTCATCCCTGGCGTGAAGACGGTGCCCCACACGGGCGACCCGTCCCTGGCGGTGCACCAGGGCTACGGCTACCTGCTGGGGCTGTTCCCGGTGAACATCCTGCACAATCTCGTGCACATGGCGATCGGGTTCTGGGGCATGGCAGCCTACGCGACCTTCGAGGCGTCGCGAACCTTCGCGCGCGGGCTGGCGATCATCTACGGCCTGCTCGCGGTCATGGGCCTGTTCCCGGTTCTCAACACCACGTTCGGGCTGGTGCCGATCTTCGGGCACGACGTCTGGCTGCACGCGCTGACCGCGCTGGCGGCGGCGTACTTCGGCTGGCTGGTCGGGGTCCCGCGGGTCACGAGGGCGTAGAAAGAAGGAGAGAGAGGCCGAATGTTCACGAGCAACGCCGTCCGGAGCTGCGTCGAGCTGCACGAGACCGAGATGAACCGCTTCTACGAAGTCTGGCTCGCCTTTCGCGCCTCCGGCGCGGCGTTGCCCACGAGCGCCGATTCCACCTACGCCTCGACGAACCACCTGGGCGGCCACGTCCTCCGCGCCGCCCGTAACTACCTCACCTGGATCGGTGACACCGTGGGGCGGCCGATCACCGACGTCGATCTCGACACCGACACGGTCAGCGTCGCCAGCAAGGGGCGCGCGTTCCTCGACGAGGTGCTGGCCGGATGGCGCCGCCACCTCGCCGCGGTGGACGCTCGCGAGCTGATGGAGATCACTCGCAAGTCACGGTGGGGCCAGGACTACACGGTCGAGCAGATGCTCGAGCACGCGATCGTCCACCCGATGCGGCACCGGGTCCAGCTGGAACGGCTGATGGGCGCCCGGGCCGTATAGAGGGCCGCTCGCGCGTGTGCTTCACAGGGGGTGCTCGGGGATGCCGGCGCTTCATGCCCCGGACGGGGCGAGGGTCCACACCGCGGTCCGGCACTCGCCCTCGCGATACGGCTCGGCCGAGAAGCCGGCGGTGATCCAGACGATGTCGAAGCCGGCTCGCGAGGCGAGCAGCGCGAACTCGTCGCGAGTGGCGAGGCGGAATTGGATCGGGAGCCGCACCAGCGGCGCGTCGGACGCCGCGTCCCGGACGCACTCCTGTCCTCCGGGGACCGCTCCTCCTACCCGTTCGCCTTCAGGACCCGCAGCGTGAAGCGCGCAGGATCCCACTCGAGATCGAGCGACCCGCCAGGCTCGACGCCAAGGTAAGCGGCTGGCTGTGTCGAAGCCATCGCCAGCGCCTCCTCGAGCGAAATGCCGGCGAACTTCACCACGTTGCCGACGGCCCTGTCGAGCGACAGTGCCGACCCGGCCAGGTTCGGCTGGCCGGGCACCGCCGCGCGCCCTGTTTCGTCGAGCCTCACCCTCAGCGCACCCAGCTGGTACTCGCCCGGAGGCTGCCCGGCTGCCGCGATGGCGTCAGTGACCAGCACGACGCGCCGCGGGGTCTTCGCCCGGACCATCGTCTTCACGGTGGCGGGCGGCAGGTGATGGCCGTCCACGATCAGCGACGCCGCCAGCTCGTCGGCCGCCAGCTGCTCCCAGATGAAGTTCGGGTGGCGCGGCAGCATGTTCGCGCAGCCGTTGCCCAGGTGCGTGGAGAGGGTCGCTCCGGCGCGCACCGCCTCGCGGATCTGCTCGGGAGATGCCGCCGTGTGCCCGATGGCCACGCGGATCCCCGAAGCACGCAGGTGCTCGATGAGCGCGATTGCGCCGGGCACCTCGGGCGCGACGGTCACGAGGCGGATGCGCCCGCCGGCCGCGTCCTGGCGCCGCTTGAAGTCGTCGATCGAGGCAGGCGCAACGTCTTCGCGGCGGTGGGCGCCTCGCGCGCCGTCCTCGGGCGAGATGTACGGTCCCTCGAGGTGGATGCCGGCAATCGCCGCGTCGTTCGCCCGCAGGACGGTCCGCGCGCAGGTCTCGAAGGTGGCGGCCGACGAGGAGATGATCGTCGGCAGAAACCGGGTGACGCCGTGCTGGCGCATCACCGCGGCGGCGTGCCGCACCTGGTCGGGGGTGGTCGCCGGGTCGTTGAAGTCGACGCCCGCGAAGCCGTTCACCTGCAGGTCGAGAAAGCCCGGGTGCGTGAACCGGCGCACGGCGCCCGTTCCCTGCTGCCCTGGCGCGCGGTCGTCAGCCGACATGGCCGCGCCAGCGCCGGCCGCCGCGGCGGCTGCGGACGCCGCCGTCAGTGAGCAGGCGGCACCTCCGGTGACAGCAAGAAAGCGGCGTCTCGGCACCCGGCCCGGTTTCGCGTCTCTCATCCCTTCACCCCCGATTGATCCCGCTGATCTTACCGCGCTCCGAAGGGTGGCCAGACGCGCCGCGGCTTACTGTCCGCCAGAACGCGTCTGGCCACTGTCTGCTGTCAGCTGTCAGCTGTCCGCTACCTAGATCCGGTTGAGCATCGTTCCCGAGTGCTTCGTGTTCCTCACGAACACCAGGACGATGAGCGCGGCGACCAGCGGGACGAGGCTGGCAGTGACCAGGATCGGCGCGAAGGAGTAATGGTCGGCTACCACGCCGGTCAGGTAGGTGGCCGCGATGGTCCCGATGCCGGCGCCTGTGCCGCTCATCCCGCTCACCGACGCCACCGAGTGCGTCGGGTAGATGTCGGCCGGCAGGTTCAGGATCATCGTCGAGAGCGCCGCGTAGCAGAGCGTCGAGATGGCGAAGAACGCGGTGAGCCACCAGAGGCTCGACACCACCACCGCCGCCGCGATGAACATCATGCCGAGCGCGCAGAGCACGATCACCGTCTTGCGCGCCCGTCCCACCGACCAGCCCCGCTTGATGAGCGCGCTCGACACCCCGCCGCCGAGGAAGTTGCCCGCGTCGGCCGCCAGGAACGGCACCCAGAAGGCCACCAGGCTGTCCTCGAGCCGGAAGCCGCGCGAGACCAGGTAGATCGCGAACCAGTCGGTGATGAAGAACCACACCGGGTCGGTGAGCGTCTTCGCGAGGATGACGCCCCAGGTCTGCGGCAGGCGCAGCAGCGTGCCGGCCGGGAGCCGCGTGGCGGCGGCGCCCGGGTCGGCCTGCCGGTCGGCGCGATCGGACAGGATCAGGTCGCGCTCCTCGGCCGAGAGGCGCGGGTGCTCTTCGGGCGAGTGGTAGAACCAGCGGAAGAGCAGCAGCCAGCAGAACCCGAGCGAGCCGGTGATGATGAACGCCGGCCGCCAGCTGCCGAACGTGTGGTAGATCCAGAGCACGATCAGCGGCGCCAGCGCCCCGCCGATCGACGAGCCGCTGTCGAAGAGCGCCACCGCCCAACCGCTCTCGCGGCGCGGGAACCACTCCGACACCCCCTTGGTGGCCCCCGGCCAGTTCGCCGATTCCCCCGCCCCGAGCAGGAAGCGGAAGAAGCAGAACGAGCGCAGCCCCGACGCCAGCGACGTCAGCATCGCCGCCAGCGAGTAGAAGGCGACGCCGAAGCTCAGGCCCTTGCGCGTCCCGATGCGGTCGAGCACCTGCCCCGATCCGGTCTGCCCGAAGGCGTAGGCCACTCGGAACGAGATCACGATCAGCGCGAAGTCGGAGTTGCTCCAGGTGAACTCCGTCTTCAGGTAGGGCGCCAGCACGCTCAGCGTCTGGCGGTCGATGTAGTTGATGACGGTCGAGAGGAAGAACAACCCGCCGATGTACCAGCGGAGGTGGCGAATTGGCCTTCTGGTGGTGACGGAAAGGGAACCGGGGCGTGGCCGGAGCGCAGACATGGTGGGGACCCTACCACAACGCCCATGCTGTTCGGGACGATTTTCGCCAGGGGGAGGACCGCGGCGGGCAGCATTCCGGCTGCCCGCCGTGCAGGCACCAACGACCTAGCGCCCGTCGTGCGCCGCCGAGACGGCCGCGCGGATGTTCTCCCACTTGATGTCGCCCGGCAGCGTGCAGTCGGCGCCGAGAACGAACGGAAAGGCGGCCTCCTTCAACGCCGAGGACACAGCCTGCCGCACCTGCCGCGTGCTGCCGGCCGCGATGATGCCGTGGCGATCGAGGCCGCCCATGCACGGCCGGCCGAACATCCGCGTGATCTCCGCCCACGACAGCTTCCCGGTGGTGAGCTGCGGGTTGCAGTTCACCACGTGGCCCGGGTAGTCCACGTACGCCGAGAGGTCCGAGTACGGCCCGTTGTAGTCGCACACGTGCAGGATGTTGAACGGGCAGGCCTGGTTGATCTCCTCCATCAGCACGAGGTCGAACGGCTTGACGTGACGGGCGAACACCTGCGGGTCGGCGAACCGGCCCGCCTCGCCCCCCTGCGTGGAGGCGTAGAAGCCGTCCACCCCGAGCCGGATGCACTCGCGCACGAAACCCATCAGGCTGTCGGTGATGGCCACCAGCCCCTTCCGCACCGCCTCGGGGTTCTCCTGCAGGTGCGAGGTCAGTAGCTCGAGGCTTGTGGTATGCCCCGCGCACATGTAGGGCGAGTAGAGCGTCATCAGGACGAGCGCGTCGCGCTTCGCCTCGCGGACGAGCCCCTGCACGGCGTCGAGCACCGGCTGGTAGAAGTCGAGCTTGTACGACGGCATGCGCGCCCAGTCTTCCGGCCGACGGATGTCGGCGATCGGCGGGAACGTGCGCTCGTACTGGATCTTCACGAAATCCATGCCGGTGTAGCGGAAGTACTCGAGGTGCTTCTGCACGGCCGGCTGCCCGTAGTGGAACGCCCGGTCGAAGTGGATGAAGAAGGCGGCCGGGACGTAGTCTCCGCGAGCCAGCTCTTCGCGGGTTTTCCGCCCCTTCTCTGCAAGCGCCAGCATCGTCTCGCGCTTGTCGCGTGCGGCGCGCATGACCTTTCCTCCTCGCCCGACGGCGGCGGCCGACAGGGCCGCCTGCAGGAAACGGCGACGTGATGGGTGGCTGCTCATCTCGTCCCCCTCGAATTACCGGCGTTCACCGCCGCATCATATGCCAGAATCGGCGAATGGCGCGGCGCACAGGATTCGCATCGCTGCCGCTTCACTCGGGCCGGGCGCCGGCCTGGCTCTTCCAGCGGATGGTGCGCCTCGCGCGCGAGGTCGTCGTCTTCCTCGCGGCCGAGCAGGGTGTCGAGGAGGTGCTGCGACGCCTGGCCGACCCTTTCTGGTTCCAGGCATTCGGGTGCG
Organism: Vicinamibacterales bacterium; assembly: GCA_035348395.1. Taxonomy (GTDB): domain Bacteria; phylum Acidobacteriota; class Vicinamibacteria; order Vicinamibacterales; family Fen-181; genus JARKSS01. Next base: position 9,228 of record DAOPQX010000113.1, read on the forward strand.
TGCTGGGATTCGACTGGCACTCGAGCGGCGTGACCACGACGGTGTGCGGCGCCGTGAAGGAGGGGCTGAAGGGGCTCGACCGCGAGCTGGGGCTGTACGCGGCCGGGGGCAAGGGCGGGACCTCCCGCAAGACGCCGCACGAGGTGACGGCAGCCTGCGAGCGGCTCGGGCGCGACCCCGGGCGGCTCATCTATGCGAGCCGCATGGCGGCAAAGGTCGACAGCGCGGCCGTGCAGGACGGCCACCAGCTCTACCACCACGCGTTCTTCTTCACGGAGGGCGGCGAGTGGGCGGTGGTGCAGCAGGGCATGAACGACACAAGCGGCACGGCGCGCCGCTACCACTGGCTGTCGCCCAACGTCACGAGCTTCGTGGACGAGCCGCACGACGCGGTGTGCTGCGACGTGCGCGGGGACGGGCTCAACCTCGTCGCCCACGAGAGTGCCGGCGCGCGCGACGGGTGCGCGCAGCTCGCCGCACGCCCGCCGGAGGAGACGCTTGCTCTCGTCGCGAAGATCCCGTCGCTCGCGCTCCCTTCGCGC